>NBMI01000095.1 GCA_002085445.1 Candidatus Parabeggiatoa sp. nov. 2 | reverse complement strand
TGCCTTTTAATTTTGTCGTGTCAAAATAATACAATGACATCCGCATGGCGTAACCTCGAAAATGAGTCATCCAGTGTTAGTTGGCATACACCGCTGACGCTATCAATCTCACAACCAAGAACGCGCTTGCGTTCACACTGAGTTTGCCAAAATCTGGGCCGGTAAAGCCTCGGAATGTCGTTATGCAGACGATGAAAGTATGTGCATTATGCCAATCAATCTTATGCAGTACGCTTTTACAATGAAATAGGCAAACGGCTAACAATGTTTAACAATTATATTTACTCAAGACTGACAAAGGACCTAACATCAGTGTCGTTCTTAGGCGGCCCATTAGATATAAGTCATTGATTTTTAAGACCTCCACGGGTTTGTAGGGACTACCCGACGCATTGGAGTCCAAAGCGTAGGACACATTACGGACACGACGATCTGAAAATAGAATAAATGCATTTTTAACGAGTTAAATAGAAAATTATGACTCACATAGCTGAAACAGATGTTTTAATTATTGGCAGTGGTGCTGCTGGACTTTCACTCGCTTTGGAATTAGCAGAACAGGCCAAAATAACGATCTTATCAAAAGCTGCACTTGAAGCTTGTAATACCCAATATGCTCAAGGCGGTATTTCGGCAGTACTTCGTTCAGATGATTCGTTGGCTTCGCATGTTGAAGACACGCTCAATGCGGGGGCTGGATTATGTGATGCTGAAATTGTCAAATTTACCGTAAAACAAGGCCCAGAACGGATTGCTTGGCTGATTGAACAAGGCGTACCCTTTACACAAGTCAATGATTCAAATGGAAAACTCACTTACCACTTAACCAAAGAAGGAGGGCATAGTCACCGTCGAGTGATACATGCGGAAGATGCCACCGGACGCGCTATTCTTTCAACTTTGTCTTTAAAAGTTAAACGTTATCCCAATATTCATTTATTAGAACATCATATTGCCGTCGATTTAATTACCGGTACCAAACTCGGTTTATCGACTTCACGGTGTTTGGGCATGTATGTGTTAAATCTCAATACCGGCAAAGTCAGTGCTATTCGTGCCCGTTTTGTGATATTGGCGACTGGGGGCGCGGGTAAAGCCTATTTATATACGAGTAATCCAGATGTTGCTACCGGAGATGGCATTGCAATGGCTTGGCGTGCCGGTTGTCGCGTTGCCAATATGGAATTTATTCAATTCCATCCAACTTGTCTGTATCATCCTGACGCGAAATCCTTTTTAATCAGTGAAGCGGTTCGTGGTGAAGGGGGAAAACTGTTATTGCCTGATGGTAGTCCATTTATGAATCAGTTTGACCCACGGGCTGAGCTTGCCCCCCGTGATATTGTCGCCCGTGCTATCGATCATGAAATGAAACGGTTAGGGTGTGAAAGTGTTTTTTTAGATATTAGTCACAAGTCACACGACTTTATCATTAAACATTTTCCGAATATTTATTTTCGCTGCATGGAATTTGGCTATAACATGGGTGATCATCCTATTCCGGTAGTCCCTGCCGCTCACTATACTTGTGGGGGTGTGATAACCGATAGAAATGGACAAACCGATGTTGAAGGCTTATATGCCATAGGAGAAGTGGCCTTTACCGGTTTACATGGCGCCAACCGTATGGCGAGCAATTCTTTGTTAGAATGTTTAGTGTTTGCACACACAGCGAGCCGTGAGATTTTAGCGCAATTAACAGAAGTTCCCCCGCCTCCCACTTTACCGGCTTGGGATGAAAGTCGTGTCACTGATTCTGACGAAGAAGTGGTGGTATCGCATAACTGGGATGAATTGCGCCGTTTTATGTGGGACTATGTGGGCATTGTGCGTACTACTAAGCGGCTTCAACGCGCTCAACATCGTGTTGATTTACTGAAAAGCGAAATTTCCGAGTATTATAGTAATTTCCGTATTACTAATGATTTGATTGAATTACGCAATCTAACGCTCGTTGCTGACTTAATCATTCGCAGCGCACAATATCGACGTGAAAGCCGAGGGTTGCACTATACGCTTGATTATCCTAAACGGGACTCTATCGTACAAAATACGATACTTGTTCCTGAAATCAACAACGAAAATTTATAAGGCTTTACAAAGTAAGCTCAGGAAAAAATCCATTGGGACAAATGTAGATATGTCAGTTTTAAGTCGTAAGACTTCAAATAAAATGTCTGATTGGCGTGTAAAAAGTATTTACCAAGCCTTAAAAGAGAAAGGTAAAGAACATGGTTTTTTTGAAGTATCTGATTTAGTGAAATTAGGTCATCTTGAGCAAGATCATGACATTAAAACGCATACCAAAGCAACATCGGCGGTGTGCGTAAAAAACACGGCTTGGATTCATAAACATTACAAAGAATACCGGGGCAAATGGATAGCCTTGAATGAAGGTATTTTACTCGGTGCTCATGAAAGTTTGGTCGAATTGAAAATCAATGACTCTGACCCCTTGATTCCCCGTTTTCCGTTGATATTGAAAACAAGGACTTATAGCATTTCCCGAAGGCATAAAATACAATTTGAGTTCCAGGGGCGTTGCCCCTGGCTTTAATAATACATACCGAAGGGGCTAATAGAAAAGCACCAAAGGTGCGACATTAATATAGCCAGGAGCATCGCCCCTGGAGCGATGGTTAATTTTTTCTGGAGATTGTTATGCAATTAACTAACCCCCGTTTATTTCACCAACAAGCCTATATTAACGGCTCTTGGGTAGATGCCCATCAACAGGCGGTGCTTGATGTCACTAATCCCGCTGATCAGACTGTGCTTGGTTTGGTACCCAACATGGGAGAAGCCGAGACTCGTGAAGCTATCGCGGCGGCCCAGGCTGCTTGGCCAGAATGGCGTAGCAAAACGGCGAAGCAACGTGCTGCCATTATGCGGCAGTGGTTTGATTTGATTATGGCCAATCAGCAAGACTTGGCGGTGTTGATTACGGCTGAGCAAGGTAAACCGTTGGCCGAATCTCAGCTTGAAGTGGCTTATGGCGCCTCTTTTATTGAATGGTTTGCCGAGGAAGCGAAGCGGGTTTATGGTGATGTTATCCCTGAACCGAAGCCGGGGCAGCGTATTGTGGTGATTAAGCAACCCATAGGTGTCGTTGCCGCGATTACGCCTTGGAATTTTCCGATTGCTATGATTACTCGTAAATGTGCGCCGGCTTTGGCGGTTGGCTGTCCGGTGGTGATTAAGCCAGCGGAAAGTACGCCGTTTTCTGCCCTGGCGTTGGCGGAATTGGCGGAACAGGCGGGTTTCCCCAAAGGTGTGATTAATATTGTGACTGGGATGCCCAATGCCATCGGTGCGGAATTAACGGCAAATCCGTTGGTGCGTAAATTGTCTTTTACGGGTTCAACCGCCGTCGGTAAGTTATTGATGGAACAATGCGCGGCGACTGTGAAAAAAATCTCTTTAGAATTAGGCGGTAACGCGCCATTTATTGTGTTTGATGATGCGGATATAGACGCGGCCGTTACAGGGGCAGTGGCCTCTAAATATCGCAATACTGGGCAAACCTGTGTTTGTGCGAATCGCTTGTTGGTTCAAGCGGGTATTTACGATGAATTTGCAGCCAAGTTAGCACAAGCGGTGAGTCAACTGAAAGTGGGAGATGGGCTAAAAGGGGAAACGCAGCAAGGGCCTTTGATTAATCAGGCCGCAGTCCAAAAAGTGGAAGGCCATATCAGCGATGCTGTTGCTCAGGGCGCAAAAGTGGTTTGTGGTGGAAAACGCCATGCCCTTGGTGGCACATTTTTTGAGCCAACAATTTTGACGGATGTGACTGCTTCAATGCGGATTGCGTCTGAGGAAACTTTTGGCCCGGTTGCACCGCTATTTCGTTTTCAAACTGAAGCGGAAGCGATTGCTTTAGCGAATGATACACGATATGGGTTGGCGGCTTATTTTTATAGTCGGGATTTAGGCCGCGTGTGGCGAGTAGCAGAGGCCTTGGAATATGGTATAGTAGGTATTAACGAAGGCCTTCTTTCTACAGAAGTTGCGCCATTTGGCGGTGTGAAAGAGTCGGGCATCGGGCGCGAAGGTTCCAAATATGGAGTTGAAGATTTTCTGGAAATCAAGTATCTGTGTATGGGTGGGTTATAGCAAAGGCCAACTGATAGCAAATACAACGCATTGAAGGATTTTAGGAATTTATTGATTGATAGGGTACAAAAAAATAGAGGGTAATTATGAGAAGAGGCGTATACAACTTTTATGGTGGCATGGCAATCTATCCCCCTCGTGTGATTGAAGAGGCCCGGAGAGATTTGCTTGAATATGAAAACACTGGTCTTTCCATTCTTGAAATTAGTCATCGTTCACAAACATTTAGGGAGATTGTTGATCAAACCGAAAAAACTTACGCCAATTGATGAACATTCCGGACAATTACCATGTCTTGTTTTTACAAGGTGGAGAAAGTCTACAATTCTCCATGATTCCCATTAATTTTTTGCGTGGCAGAAATCGCCCTGCAAATTATATCGTCACCGGCTATTGGAGTAAAAAGGCAATCACAGATGCTCGTAGAGAGGGTCAGGTCAACATTATTTGGGATGGCAGCGATGAAGGTTTTACAAGAGTCCCCAAGCAGGATGAACTTCAGTTTGATTCTGAAGCAGCGTATGTTTATTACACCACCAATGAAACAGTGGAAGGCATTCAATTTCCAACAATACCTGATGTTGGTGATATACCACTCGTCTGTGATATGTGCTCTGATTTCATTACCAAACCAGTTGATGTCACCAAGTATGCACTGATTTCTGCACATGGACAAAAAAATGCAGGCATTGCAGGTGTCTCGATTATCATTATCCGCGATGATTTTTTGAAAGATATTCCCGATAATATCCATACCATGCTTGACTATCGTCCTCATATTGAAAAACGCTCTATTTACAATACGCCTCCGGTTTTTGCCGTTTATACAGTCATGCTAATGACACGCTGGTTAATTGAAGATATTGGTGGATTGGAGAACATGGATAAGTTAGCTCGACAGAGATCGGCCATTATTTACGAGCTACTGGATAAAAACGAGGGTTTTTATAAATCGCACGCTAAACCTGACAGTCGTTCTTTAATCAACATTGTCTTCAAGTTACCAACTGCTGAACTGACCCAAAAATTCATTGCAGAATGTGCTGAAGAAGGTTTAATTGGTTTACAAGGACACCGCTCACTTGGTGGGATACGGGCTTCATTTTTCAATCCCATGCCAATGGAAGGCGTCCATGCTTTACGAGATTTTATGATGCGATTTCAGAATAAATATCACTGAGATTGTGTGAGCCGAGCCTGATTGCTTTGTGTGGTATGCTTGAAAAAAACATTCGCCCACAACACCAAAATATTTGATTTGGCGAAGATTATCCCTTGAAGAGATCACTTTCGTCAAATCATGACTATATTACGGGACTACCAAGAATTAAACGAGATGGATAGTGCTGATTTCAAGAAAACATAAATTTCTGTTGATTCATATTCAAAGAACCGGTGGTAGTAGCATAAGAAAAGTCTTAACTGAGGCTTTCCCTGATACAAAATTCTTTCTGGGTTCACATGACCATGCTTTGTGGGCTAAACCTCATTTGGATTCCGAATGGCCTAATTACTAAAAAATAGCTTTCGTTAGAAATCCTTGGGAAAGAATGTTTTCGTGGTACACAATGATAACTCAAACTCAACAAGGCAAAATGGCTGAATGGTATAAGAAGGATGTTTTAGGCGGAAAACCGCGAAACCGATTGTGGGAATATGTCTTTAATAATTCAAACAATTTTGAATAATTTTTATTAAAGGTGCGACAGGTTTATTATACTGCCTTGCCTAGCCACCCTCATCATGCGTTGGCTAAGAAATATTTAACGGATCACGGTGGGGTTGTTAGTTTTGAACTTGAAGCGGGAAAAAAGGAAACCACCCTATTTGTTGATGCCTTACAGATTCCGTTTATGGGCACCAATTTTGGTTTAGCCGACTCTATGATCGAACAATGCGCTATCTTTACCTACTATCAACTAACGCCACAAGAGAGAGTAGAGATTGGGATAACAGATAGTTTGGTTCGATACAGTATTGGATATGAGGATGATGTGGAGGATATCATTCAAGATTTGGAACAGGCTTTAGCTATTTTATAAAGGAGATTGACTAATGAGACAAACAGGTGGTGAAATGTTATTTCGTTCACTCATAGAAAATGAAATCAATATGGTTACAGGCGTACCAGGGGGACCGTTGGTGCCGTTTATCAATGCCATTCGGACTCATCATGAGCAAAGCCACAACTTCAGGAACATTGTCAGTACCCATGAAACGCTGGCTACCTTGACCGCTAGCACCTTTGGACGTTTCAATCGCTGGCCGGGCGTGGCCTATGTCTCTCGAAAAGGTGGGGCTGACAATGCCACCTTGGGTATTACCCAAGCTCAAATGCATGGTGACCCGCTCATTGTGATTGTTGGTCAAAAACCACCTAATCTACGCGGGCCGTTTGATATTCAGGCAACCGATATTCAGGCCGATTTTGCTCATCGGGTGAAACGGGTCATCAAGCTGACAGAGGCGGGTGAAATTCCAGAGATAATCAATCTGGCTATTCGAGAATCAATCAATGGTCGGCCAGGTGTGGTTTTGGTTGAGGCTCCCGCTCAGGTTTTGGCTACCGACATATCCGGTCCCATTCCAATACCCACCGTTTCGGCGCGGAATGTTTTAGAGCCAGAAACCGCTCAGATTAAGGCTTTTCTCAATGCTTTGCGTCAAAGTCGTAAACCATTGGTGATTGTGGGACATATAGCCCTGTTTGAGTCTGCTCAAGAAGAGATCAAACGTTTTGTTAAGGCAATCGGCGCGATGGTCTTGCTCCCGTTTCGTCAGGAAAATCTATACCCATGGCATGATGTGGCGTTTGGTGGCAGTTTTCAGCCCCGATTATCAATAGAACCTGCTATGGATGAGATGATTCAAATGTGTGATAGCCTCTTTATTTTGGGTGATGCCTTCAATGATGTGACCACCGGCAAATATACCCTGTTTCGTGATATCAAAACGATTGTCCATTGTTACCCACAGGCCAGTCTCGCGAAAACAATATATCCTCAAAAGATTGATTTGACAGCCAATTTGCGACCTCTGTTAGAACAGGTTAATCAGGAGATTGCTCACACTCCCCAGCTTGTTGATGAGACATGGCGTGCCAAACGGAAGGAATGGCATGCAGAACGCCTACAGTTTATGGAAGGCCCTCATTGGCCAACCACTGAAACCTTAGATATGCCGGCTATTTGGCGTTATCTAGCGACCTTTCCTCAAGCAACCTATATTCGAGGTGCTGGGAATTATGATAATGCCCATATACGGTATCTACGAACAGAGAACAGTTTTGGCACCTTTAGTGGGGATATGGGCTACGCTTTGGGAGCGGTTTTAGGTTTATCTTTGACGGAGCCATATCAAAAGGGGGAAAAGATTGCGGTCGCTTTGGCTGGGGATGGTGAAGCTGGTATGTTTCTTTTACCGGCTTTGTTGACCGCTCGTCAATATAATCTGCCTGCCAAGTTTTTCGTCTTCAACGATGGACAATATACCGAAATTGCGAAAGAAATTGGCCATTCTTTCGGAATGGAATTATCAGGGCCTGATCTCTTCGGTATAGGCCAAGCAAAAGTACCCGACATTGAACGAGTAAGTTGCATGAGCCAAGTAAAACCAGCTATTCAATCTGCTTACGAGACGGGGCACGCTCCTTGTGTGATTGAGTTTAATCTTGTGGCTGATAGAAAAAGATAAAAGGGGGAAAAAAGGGGTATGTTACTTGAAGTGATTGGCATTGTGGGTTTTGCTTTGTACGCTAAAACAAAATACCAAAAGCATCAAAACAAAACGAGTATTAAATCCAGACAAAAACGAATCGTACCATTTCTGGGAGGTAGCCATAGCCAACTACTTGAAGAATTTTCAGATGAAAATAATGCTGAAAACCAAGTAGAAAAGTTAAACAACCGATATTTAAATATTGCCTTAGTCTCATTTGGGTTCACGGTCGTTGGGAAATTCGTCTATTTTCCTTTGACTTTGCTGAGTTTGCCCGGCATAATTTATATTGCTATACCGCCTTTCTTGAGTGCTTACAATACACTGATAAAAGAAAAGAAAGCTTCCATAGACCTCGTGTTTGTTGTGGGTCAAATTTTACTTCTTGTTAAAGGTTTTTATTTATTTGCCTGCGTTCCCGCGTTGTTTTTTGCCGTCAATCGAAAACTGTTGTTTAAAATTACTAACCATTCCAAAAATAATCTCGTTGGAGTGTTCAAACAACAACCTCAATCCGTATGGATCGTTCATAATGAGCTTGAATTGGAAGTTTCTTTTGACACCTTAAAACCAAACGATATTGTAGTCGTTCATGCCGGAGGCGTTATTCCGATAGATGGTTATATTACCGAAGGAATGGCCTCAGTTGATCAGCAAATACTCACCGGTGAATTTCAGCCAGTGGAAAAAGGAGTTGGTGAGCAAGTTTTTGCTCTCACTGTCGTTTTATCAGGTAAAATTTACATTCAAGTCGAAAAAACGGGACAAGAAACCACCGCAGCTCAAATTGCCAAAATTTTGAACAACACAATTAATAGCAAAACGAATATCCAGTTTTGGGCCAAAGATATGTCTGATAAAACGGCCTTACCGACACTGTTATTGAGCGGGTTAACCTTTTTGGCAACAGGTACTCTAACCATAACAACCGTTATTTTGGTTTCTCACTTCAAATATCGGGCCGTAATAACCACTGCAGTTGGTGTTCTGAATTATCTCAACTTAGCCTCTCACAAAGGGATACTCATAAAAGATGGACGCACCTTTGAATTGCTGAAAAAGATAGATACAATCGTTTTTGATAAAACGGGTACTTTAACTGAGGAACAACCTCAGGTTAAGCAAATTCATTCCAATGGCGAATGCTCGGAAAATGAAATTCTAAGGTATGCAGCAACTGCTGAATCTAAACAGGCCCATCCCATAGCAAAAGCTATTCTTCATAAAGCCAGAGAACAACAATTGAATCTCCCCACAATTGATGAATCCTCATACAAAGTGGGCTATGGTATAACAGTGACAGTGAATGATAAATTGATTCGTGTCGGTAGTATCCGCTTTCTTGAACTGGAAGGAATAAGCATTTGTTCGGGAACAACGCAAATTCAGAAACTTTGCTACAGCCAAGGCCATCCCGTTGTTTTTGTGGCCATTGACGACATAGTTGTTGGAGCCATTGAGCTACATGCCCGTTTACGCCCAGAAGTCAAAAAAGTCATCAGCGAATTGCGGCAACAATCTCAGATAAAGTTCATCTATATCATTTCTGGGGATCATGAAGCACCGACAAAAAAACTGGCTGAAGAGCTAGGAATTGATAATTACTATGCTGAAACCTTGCCAGAAAACAAAGCCGATTTAATTGAGCAATTCCAAAACGAGGGAAAATCAGTTTGTTATATTGGAGATGGTATTAATGACTCTATCGCTCTAAAGAAAGCCGATGTATCTATCTCTCTTCGTGGTGCTTCAACGGTTGCCACGGATGCGGCCCAAATTATATTAATGGATCAGAGTTTGAATCACCTAAGTTATCTGCTTGATCTAGCTCAAGGATTTGAAACCAATATGAAAACGACATGGGCGTTAGTCGTTATTCCTAGTTTTATAGCGATGGGCGGAGCGGTTTTTTTGCATTTTGGATTGATCTCAGGTTTTTTGGGGCAACAAATGGGCCTTGGGGCTGGCTTAATGAGTGCTATGAAACCCATGATCCAAAACAAACCAACGAAAAAACAGCGTCTTAAATAATTGGTAGTGTCCCTTCGATTCGTGGTAAAAAAATTTAAGCCGTACTACACAAGATTTTTAAAATTTTCACCACGGACTGAAGGGGCACTATCCCGAAGCAATGTACCAGTCATTTATTTTATGTGACTATAAATAGGTAGGAATTAATCCACAATTTATTGATTTATAATGATTTTCTATTTTAGGCCGTTTTTATAAAATTCATTTAAAATCACTAAATGACGTGAATAAGATGAGTAGGGTGGATAAAACGATAGCGTATCCACCATTTTCGCTGAGATTCGGTGGATATGCGCAGCGCAACGAAGTAGCGGAACGCTCAATCCACCCTACAAATCGAAATAGTGAGTTGCGATAAAGCAGCGAAAAAATCCTTTCTTATATACAATCCCTGTAGTTATTGTTTTAGCAAGCGTAGGGTTGGTTTCGCTATCGCGAAACCCACCATTTCTCCTAATTAATACGATAATCATTTTTCATTAATCGAACGGTTGTGGTGGGTTTCGTGTAACGAAGCCCACCCTACGCTTGCTACGCTTGCTGAAGGGATTCATTTGGCTATCATGCCACCAAGTACAATCAATATCCTTTGAAAGGATGGCTAATCTATCAAAACACCTCGCAATCAATCCGGGAACGAACCTTTTCCTATGTACTAGACTATTATGAATCTTGCCAACCAGAACCGATTGAGGATGATAAGACGTTGTTAATAATTTAGAAGGAGAACAATCATGGAACAAACCGTAACAATTGACGCAAATGGCAGTCTGACACTCCCTAATGAATACCTTCAAATATTGGGACTTTTCATTGGTGGCAAAGTCACACTCAAATCGAAAGGTAATCAAGTTATCCTATTTTCACCACCGAAAAGAGTGACAACTGCCCCTAAACTTTCGCCACAAGAAGCCGTAAAAAATGCTCAAGCAATCGTTCAACAATACGTCCCGGCAACACGTAGTTTAGTTGATGAACTCATTGCAGAAAGACGTTTGGAGGCTGTTAATGAGTGAAATATTGTTAGATGCGTCAGCACTGCTTGCGCTTATTAAACAGGAAACGGGTGCAGAGCATGTCATGGCAGAGATAGAACATGCCGCAATCAATATCATTAACTTGACTGAAGTCGTCACTAAACTTTTTGATGCTGGTTTATCAACCGAAGCGATTCAAAAAGTTTTAACACCACTGAATTTGACCATTATTCCATTTGATGAAGAAATGGTTTATGAAGCTGGACGCTTGCGAATATCAACACAGAAAATAGGGCTTTCACTCGGTGATAGAGCTTGTCTTACGACAGCACGAGTGCTTGGTATACCAGTGTTAACAGCAGATCGGATTTGGCTACAAGCGAATGTTGATGTTGAGATTAGGTGTATCCGTTGATTTTTATTCGTTCAAACAACCAATACTCATTATTTTTTATCGTTCCCAAATGTGACAGAAGTTCATTCCTGAAACAAAGCTCCGCAAAGTCGTTTGCGGAGCAAATCTGAATGAATGATCACCACACCGCTTCGGTAACGAAGTATCCCAAACTCGTGTGGTTGAGCAGGAGCCGGTTTGCAACAGGCGAATCACGTTTTTATTACGTTTTGGTTTCAAACGTACCTCTGCGGGGTTGCAAACCCCGTCCAGCCAATACACCCCGTCCAGCCAAAAGTTTATACCGATTTAATGTAACCAATTGATTTATTTCTAATTGATGAAAAATTTGAGTTTTTATGTTAATTGAAGCCGGAATTTTACTTGCTGCTTATAACGTAGCGAATCATAAAAAGCCTGTTTGCCCTGATAAAGTACGCCCGGAAGCATCAGTAATCGTACCTGAAACCATAATGGGCAACACATCCCTTAAAGGGAGATTATCAATTTGCCTTGGTAAAATAGGAGAATTGGGATGATCATCAAAATACTGTTGTACCGCAAAAATCGCCGCCTTCGCATTTAAAGTCTCAAAAATCGTTTCAAATCAAGAGAAGAATCCGCACCGCCTTCAACCAAACCTTGAGTGGCTTCATAATAGGCTTCCACCAAAAATACTAACAATTTTAGTGTGGCTTTAGCGCCAGACTCCAAAATTAAATCCTTGTTCATAAGCAATCCTTGCCGTTAATTCACAATCAACGCCGGCGTTCCTAAGAATGCCGTTAGGCCTCCTTCCCTACCACACTACCGAACGTATTAACAATCGGCCTAGTGTTTGTACTGATAGTACAACGGATACGCGAAATAAACGGATTTGTTATCGGCGTCATTTTCGGATTGAGTTATCGGCGTCATTTTCGGATTGAAAGTCAATAAAAATACGGTTTTTATAATTCAAACGGGTCAATTTTTATTTTCACCCGCATCTGTACATTCCGTATATACCAACGAAAAATGAAAATGACAAGCCGATAATTTGGCTAGGAATTTTATGTAGGGGCAATCCCTTGTGGTTGCCCGTTGGGGCAATCCCTTGCGGTTGCCATTCTTAATGGTAGGGGCAATCCCTTGTGGTTGCCCGTTGGGGCAATCCCTTGCGGTTGCCATTCTTAATGCCCGGTGGTACGGAAACTTCCGCCGTCCGGCACTCGACTTGAACGGCACCCTCACACTGTTGAGTGTATTTGAGCCGCCTTATTTGGGGGCCATAAAAGACTTTAGAAGCTTTCAAATTAAACTATGGCCCTATATCGCTAACGAATACTAACAATTTTAGTGTGGCTTGTTATCGGCGTCATTTTCGGATTGAAAGTCAATAAAAATACGGTTTTTATAATTCAAACGGGTCAATTTTTATTTTCACCCGCATCTGTACATTCCGTATATACTAATGAAAAAGCAAAACTGAAAATGATAAGTCGATAATTTGGCTAGGAATTTTATGTAGGGGCAATCCCTTGGTAGGGGCAATCCCTTGTGGTTGCCCGTTGGGGCAATCCCTTGCGGTTGCCATTCTTAATGCCCGGTGGTACGGAAACTTCCGCCGTCCGGCACTCGACTTGAATGGCACCCTCACACTGTTGAGTGTATTTGAACCGCCTTATTTGGGGGCCATAAAAGACTTTAGAAGCTTTCAAATTAAAGTCTGGCCCTATATCGCTAACTAATACTAACATTTTTAGTGTGGCTTTAGCGCCAGACTCCGAGATTAAATAATTGGTTGGTGGTGTTGAGAGTATTTGAACCGCCTTATTTGGGGGCCATAAAATGCGAATTAAGAATGAAGAATGAAGAATGAAAAATGAACAAAAATGTCATTTAGAGTCCCGACGATAGGAGGGAACTTGAGAAACCTTATCAAATCATTTTCAGTCAAGAAGTGTTTATAATTCATTGACTAACAAATTTTGTGTGGTTTTAGCGGCAGACTCCAAGATTAAATAATTGGTTCCAATATTGAGTGTATTTGAACAACCTGATTTGGGGGCTATAAAACTCGATGCTCAAGTTTTTTGTGCGCCCAAACGCCCAAGGATTGTTAGTAGAAAAAAGGATTTCTTATTAGAGAAAGAAAATGAACAAATTCGATAACAATTTAGCTTTGCTTGGAAAATAAAATCAAAGGGAAGAAAGCTATTCAATCAGCAAATGATGCTCTAAACTAAAATCCCTTATTATATACAATCCTTGTAGTTATTATTTTCAAATTAAAGTCTGGCCCTATATCGCTAACTAATACTACCATTTTTAGTGTGGCTTTAGCGACAGACTCCGGAGTTTGGCAGGACTCCAAACTTGCCGGCGAAATCAGCAACACCCCAACCGGCTGCCGGAAACTCAATAACATCCCCGATATCAATGGCGACGGCATAAACTAAAGCCATCATGTACAGCAGCAACGAAAAATCAATCATCTACCAAATACCGCCATTATCATAATTGGAAAAGGGTAATTGGTAATAGGTAATTTGAGTTATCAATTGCTAATTACTCATCATTCGCTTAATAAAATCCTCAAAACTTTAATTTATATCGTATTGATAAATAAAGGATTGTTGCTGAAATCCCTTTTGATGCCTTATTTAGGGAGATCATTTTTCTTCTCATATTTTTCAAAAAAAAAACCATTCAAGTTAGATGACTCAAACCGCAGATAAAGAGGCCTAATATATAACTAACTTTATGATTTTAAAAGAGACTTTTAGGAGCGACTGGTTTTCAGAAAAATTTGATAAAAATTAATTAAGTTTTTAAGTTTTTTATTAAGCGAATGGCAAGATATTAATTGTACTCAATTCGTTTATCCGCGTAATTCGTTGTACTTAGTTAATTCGTTTATCCGCGTAATTCGTTGTACTAACTCAATTCGTTTATCCGCGTAATTCGTTGTACTCAATTCGTCTTTAGGAGAAATCTTCTTGAAGTGACAGTTTGCGTCACCCAGCACTCGCTTTATGCCGAATGTGAATCTAAGCAATTTCTTAATCAATGCGGATTAAAAAAAG
>NBMI01000094.1 GCA_002085445.1 Candidatus Parabeggiatoa sp. nov. 2 | reverse complement strand
AAAGTTTTTTTAGATAATGTCCAGCCAATATCAATAGTTATCAATATTTTTGTGACTATATATAGAGGTAATGCCAATGCATGTTACAAGTCGTTTACAATCTTTTAAAATCGCCAAAAAGGCGTTTTTATCTTCGCTCATTGGTTCATTTATTTGGCTGGTTTGTTTACCAACAGTCTCCTTTTCGGCATCTCTCGAAAATGGTAAACAGGCTTATCAGCAGAAATGCGTTGCTTGCCATACGATTGGTGGCGGACGGTTGGTTGGCCCCGACTTAAAAGGGGTCACGTCTAAGCGAGAGCCAAGTTGGTTAGAGCGTTGGATAATCGAGCCAGATAAAATGTTGGCCGAGGGCGATTCTCTCGCTACGCAACTTCTACAAGAATATAATAATGTTCCAATGCCAAATTTGGGTGTATCTCAAACAGAGGCAAAAGACATTATTGCCTATATCGCGGATCAAAGTAGCGGTGGAGCGGCTCAAAGTAGCGCCGGGCCGGCGGCTGTGCCTACTACCACAGAGCAAGGGGTAAAAACCACACTACCCTCCATTTCCGCTCTTTCCCTTTCTGCGGGTTCCCCTGAAAAGGGTAAAGAGATTTATCAGAAGATATGTTTCGCTTGCCATACGATTGGAAGTGGAAAAGTTGGGCCCGACTTAAAAGGGGCCACGTCTCGGCGAGAGCCAAGTTGGTTGGTACGTTGGATAACCGAGCCTAGAAAAATGTTGGCTGAGGGCGATTCTGACGCGACGCTGCTCCGGCAGAAACATGGTGATTTTCCAATGCCAAATTATGGTCTTTCCGAAGCACAAGCCATAGACATTATTGCCTATATAGCAGCAGAAAGTGGCGATGAACTGCCGATGCCACCAGCAACGACGGGGGGCAAACCTGAGGAAAAAACCCCTTCTGTGGCCCAACCGGCACCCGCTGGCGATTTTGAGACTGGTAGAGCGTTATTTGTGGGACAACAATCATTTGCTAATGGTGCCCCGGCTTGTATTGCTTGTCACAGCACTTCCGAAGTGGGTGGTTTAGGTGGGGGATCATTAGGGCCCGATTTGACAAAGGTTAACTCAAAGTTTGGAGCAATAACACCTGGCTTGGTAAATGCTTCCTTCCCCACAATGAAAGGTGTTTTCTCTAAAAAACCCATTCTTGATGCTGAGGCAGCTCACCTAAAGGCTTATTTTTCCGAAACGGATAGCTTGGAACCTAAACCGTCGATGGACTTTACAATCAGTCTGATAAGCATTATAGGATTTATTATCCTCTACATCCTTACACACCTCATCTGGAGAAAACGATTGACCGGGGTACGTATACCTTTGGTTGGGAGATAAAAACATGGGCTGGATTCAAGACATTATCAACCCAAAAACCCGCGAATGGGAACAGTTTTATCGTACTCGTTGGCAGTATGACAAAATTGTCCGCAGTACGCATGGCGTAAACTGCACCGGCGGATGTTCTTGGCGCGTTTACGTGAAGTGTGGGGTAATCACTTGGGAAATGCAGCAGGTGGATTACCCCAAACTAGAAAAGAGTTTGCCCCCTTATGAACCTCGCGGTTGTCAACGGGGTATCTCCGCGTCTTGGTACGTCTATAGCCCCATCCGGGTGCGATATCCTTATGTTCGCGGTGCGTTGGTTGAACTGTGGCGTAGAGCGCGTCAAAAGTACGATGATCCGGTTGAAGCTTGGGAATCCATTGTGAGTGATCCCGATAGCCGCAAAACGTATCAACAAGCACGCGGCAAAGGGGGTTTTCGGCGTTCTGACTGGCATGAAGTGTTAGAAATCATTACCGCGTCCAATGTTTACACCATTAAGAAGTATGGCCCTGACCGTATTGTCGGTTTCTCTCCTATCCCAGCGATGTCGCAGTTGAGTTTTGCGGCCGGTTCCCGTTTTCTGGGATTGATGGGTGGGCATCTGCTCAGTTTTTACGACTGGTACAGTGATCTGCCACCGGCCGAACCGGAAGTGTGGGGTGAACAAACAGATGCCCATGAGAGTGCAGATTGGTACAATGCCAAGTTCATTGTTTCCATGGGCTCCAATTTGAATATGACTCGGACTCCCGACGTGCATTTCATCGCGGAGGCCCGCCATAATGGTTCAAAATTTGTGGTGTTTGCCCCGGATTTTAGTCAGGTTGCTAAATATTCAGATTGGTGGGTACCCGTTCATGCCGGACAAGATGGGGCATTTTGGGTAGCTGTCAATCATGTCATTTTGACGGAATATTATGTTAAGAAAGAAACGCCCTCTTTCAATGCCTATATGAAACAATTCACCGACTCACCGTTTTTGGTGGTGTTGAATCAAGGTGAAGAAGGGTACGAAGCCGGCCGACTGTTACGGGCGAACACCATTGAAGCTTACAAGGATGAAGAAAATGGTGAATGGAAGTTCTTGATGTTTGATGAGACATCTGGGGCACCCAAGATGCCGAAAGGCACGATGGGACACCGTTGGCAAGAAAAACCCGGACAATGGAATTTGGAGTTAAAAGATGGCCTAGATGATTCGCCCATTGAACCGTTGCTTTCCTTTATTGACAACCGTGATGAAGTTTTTCCGGTTCAATTTGAAGACTTTTCAAATGATAACGCCACTGTCAAGCGTGGTGTGCCGGTGAAGTATATCGAAACGACTGACGGTAAAGTTGCTGTCACCACCATCTTTGATATGTTGATGGCGCATTTTGGGGTTGATCGTGAGTTAGGCGGGGAATACCCCAGCAGTTACGATGATAGCGACCAGATATTTACGCCAGCTTGGCAAGAAAAGTTTACCGGCATTGATAAGTCAACGGTTATTAACTTTGCTAACCAATTTGCCACAACGGCTGAGAAAACAGGCGGCAAATGCACCGTCATCATCGGGGCCGGCATTAACCACTGGTATCACAATAACCTGATGTATCGCGGCCCCATCACGGCCTTGATGTTATGTGGCTGTGTCGGTAAAAATGGGGGTGGCTTGGCTCACTATGTAGGCCAAGAAAAATTAGCCCCGATTTCTATCTGGAAAACGGTGGCGATGGCGGCGGATTGGGGAAGCGCGGCACGTTTACAAAATGCCCCCACTTGGCATTACATCCACTGTGATCAATGGCGTTATGAAGGGCCTTTCGCCAAGTATTCCAGTGTGAAGGGAGATAATGAATGGACTGGAGGCCATGCCGCGGATAACAATGCGCGTGCGGTACGCATGGGCTGGTTGCCCTTCTATCCTCAATTTGAGCGCAGCAGTTTAGAGATCGTCAAGGATGCCGAACAAGCGGGCGCGCAAACGGATGAAGAAGTTGTCCAATACGTGGTTGACCAACTGAAAGAGAGGAAATTACGCTTCGCGGCTGAAGACCCAGATCATCCCAATAACTGGCCTCGTGTTTGGTTCATTTGGCGCGGTAATGCCATCCTAGCCAGTGGCAAAGGCCACGAATATTTCTTACGTCACTACTTGGGCACTCACTCCAATGCGGTTGCCGATGAGGAAGTCAGCAAGGAGATGTTACAGGAAGTGGTGTGGCGAGATGAGGCCCCAGTAGGCAAAATGGACTTGGTGGTCGATATCAACTTCCGCATGGATACGTCAGCACTCTATTCAGATATCGTGTTGCCCACGGCTCATTGGTATGAAAAGAATGACATCAATACCACTGATATGCACTCTTTCATCCACCCACTCTCGGAAGCCGTGGCACCAAACTGGGAAGCGCGAACGGACTGGAATATTTACAAGTCGATTGCTAAGGGGGTAAGCCAGCTGGCCGAAAAACATCTACCCGAACCGGTGAAAGATTTTGTTTGCATCCCGTTAGAACATGATTATCCGGATGAACTCGCGCAACCGTCTATTAAAGATTGGGCGAAGGGTGAATGTGAGCCAATACCGGGCAAGACGATGCCAAAAATGAAAGTCGTCGTCCGCGATTACAAGAACCTGTATAACCGCTTCACCTCATTTGGTCCAGATGCGAGAGAGAAGGGTATCGGCGCTCATGGCGTACATTGGCATATTGATGATATGTACGATGAAACGCTCAAGACGCATCCCACCACGCAATGGAATGGGGACACCTATCCCTCCCTGAACGAGGTGGTTCATGCGATTAATCTCATCTTGCGCTTTGCACCGGAAACCAACGGAGAATCGGCCTACCGTGCCTTTACCGCACATGAGAAAAAGGTCGGTTTGCCGCTTAAAGACTTGGGAGAAGGGAATCGTGGTATCACCATGACGTATGAAGACATTCAACGTCAACCTCGTCGTCTACTGACCAGTCCCTGTTGGTCTGGTTTGATGAATGAGGGCCGTGCTTATTCTCCCTTCTGTATGAGTGTAGATCGTCTGGTGCCTTGGCGAACCTTGACGGGACGGCAACACTTCTACCTAGATCATGAAGGTTACCTGGCTTTCGGTGAGCATTTGCCCACCTATAAGCCGAAGGCGGATCCCATGTTATACGGTGACTTTGTGAAAACGCAACAGGGTGAAGCCAATAGTATCATGCTCAACTACTTGACACCGCATGGTAAATGGCACATTCACTCCACCTACTATGACAATCACCGTATGTTGACCCTGTCACGCGGGATTGAACCGTTCTGGATTAACCACAAAGATGCCGACAAGATTGGGGTTATCGACAATGACTGGGTAGAAGTTTACAACGACCATGGCGTTGTTGTAACAAGAGCCGTCGTCAGTGCCCGTATACCGCAAGGGGTGTGTATCTGGTATCATTCCCCAGAACGGACGATTTCTATCCCGAAATCACCTTTGCGTGGCGGTAGACGCGCTGGTGGACATAATAGCCTCACTCGTACCCGCCTCAAACCTGTACTGATGATGGGTGGTTATGGACAATTTACCTTCCACTTGAATTATTGGGGCCCCACCGGGGTTAATCGTGATACCCATGTGATGGTTCACTATTCACGCGGAGTTTCAGGATTTTTTTTGCTAACCTGAACACCAGCATTGAATGTCTGATTACCGATTACCGATTACCGATTACCGAAAAGGAGACAATAATGGATGTAAGAGCACAAACATCAATGATGTTTCACCTAGATAAGTGTATTGGCTGTCATACTTGTAGCGTTGCCTGCAAAAATATCTGGACAGACCGCAAAGGCACGGAGTACATGTGGTGGAACAATGTAGAGACCAAGCCGGGTACCGGTTACCCTACCAAATGGGAAGACCAAGAGAAGTATAAAGGCGGCTGGGTACCGAAGGAAGAAACAATCAAGTTGCGGGTGGCGGATAAAGCCAGCACTTTCGCCAACATCTTCCATCAACCCCACTTGCCCACGATTGATGATTATTATGAGCCGTGGACTTACAAGTACAGTGATTTATTTGATGCCCCGGCCGGTGATGATCAACCGACGGCTCGCCCCATTTCGTTAATTACGGGCGAACATATGGACATCAATGCCGGGCCCAATTGGGATGATGATCTCAGTGGCTCAACGGTTTATGCCAATAATGACCCCAATTATGAAAAGCTGACTGAGGCCGAAAAGCAAGCTTTAAGTGAATTGGAACGCCTCGTATTTTTCTATTTGCCACGGATATGCAACCATTGTTTAAATCCTGCGTGTGTGGCTTCTTGTCCATCGGGTGCGCTTTACAAGCGAGGTGAAGATGGCATCGTGTTGCTTGACCAAAATGTGTGCCGTGCCTGGCGTTTCTGTGTCTCGGCCTGTCCTTACAAAAAAACGTATTACAATTGGAAGACCGGTAAATCGGAAAAATGTATTCTCTGCTTCCCCAGAGTAGAGTCTGGGCAACCACCGGCCTGTTTCCATTCTTGTGTCGGTCGCATTCGTTATTTTGGGGTGGTTTTGTATGATGCGGATAAAATTGAATCAATCGCTTCGGCCCCAGAGAACGAGTTAGTGGAACGTCAGCGGGAAATGATTTTAAATCCCTTTGATCCGGCCGTCATTGCCCAAGCAGAAAAGGATGGGGTACATTTTTCTGTGATTGAAGCGGCTCAGAAATCTCCGGTTTACCGATTTGTGAAGGAGTGGGAGTTAGCTTTACCGCTACATCCAGAATTTCGTACCTTGCCCATGCTCTTCTACGTTCCACCCCTGTTGCCAGTGTTAGGACATGTAGAGAACGGCGTTTACGATGTCGATGCGACCGATTACTTCACCTCACTGGACAAAGCACGCATCCCCATGCGGTATATGGCGAGTTTGTTCACGGCGGGGAATGAAGAGCAGGTGCGTGGTGTTTTGGAAAAACTGCTGACGGTGCGTATGTACAAACGGGCTGAACAAGTGGATGATATCGATTCTGCTCAAGTTGAGGCCATGCTAAAAAAGACAGGCTTAACCGCAGAAGCTTGTGAAGAGATATTCCGCTTAACTTCCTTGCCAACCTTTGAGGAACGTTTTGTGATACCGCCGACTCATCAGGAATACACTGCCGAGTTAACTGTGGGCGATCCCTACGCCTTCAAAGCCGAAGTGGGTGTTGGTGGTTTCAAAGGCAGTCCAGAACGCGGTTGGTAAAATGAAATATGAACGGTGAGTTTTCTGATGATGATTATGACAGATAATCGAGTTGTTCCTGTTTATCATATTTACTCAATTAAAACAACGAGTTAAGCGAAAATCTCTATTAGCCCTGAAGGGGCGTATTATTAAAGCCAGGGGCAACGCCCCTGGAGAATTCATGATTCATTACTTAGGAACAGCTCTAATATTTATCACAGATCATCATCGATATCAAATCAATCACAGTTCAAACCTTAGCACCTATCAGTTTGTAAAACTCGTCATAAAACGTCATTTTTCAACACAGAGCCACAAAGTAGCACAGAGTCACACAGAGAGAGCGGCTTTGGTGAAATCTCTGTGGAACTCAGTGTGGCTCCGTGTTCTCTGTGTTGAATATTTTAAAACTGATAGGTGATAAGCAGCTCAAACCTATAAAAATGAAAAATGAAGAGAACCGGCAACCGCAAATTTATCGTTGCCTATCTAGTTTGTTAGATTATCCCACGCCGAATCTGGTTGAACAAACCCGTCAAGGTATTGACTTGCTCAAAAAAGATTATCCTCAATCAGCCCAACAAATGGCAAGCTTTCTGTCTTTCGTAGAAAGTACGCCGTTGGGCCGTTTAGAAGAAGTCTACACCGGAACGTTTGACATCAACCCGGCGTGTCATATTTTTGCCGGTCATATCCTGTTTGGTGAAAGTTTCAAACGGGGCGCGTTCATGGCAAGGCTGACGGAAGAATATCAAAAGCGTGAATTTGAGACAGGAAAAGAACTGGCCGACCACATTCCGCTCTTACTCAAGTTATTAGGAACGCTTGAGCCGAATGACACATTCGCCAAGGATTTAATTTCTGATTGTCTTATACCCGTGTTTCAAAAAATGAATGCCAACTTTGAGGAGGACTCACAAAATCCTTATGTGCCAGGGGACTGTTATTTCGTAACAAGGAGAAAATTAAAATGACATATGATGACTTACTATTCGGTGTGTTTCCTTATTTGTGCATCATCATCGCCATTCTGGGAAGTGTTTGGCGATTCCTGAGTGACCGATTTTCTTATTCCAGTTTATCCTCCCAATTTTTAGAAACTCGGCAACTGTTTTGGGGCTCCGTCGCTTGGCACTATGGTATTTTAGCAGTGCTGACCATACATTTGGTTGGCTTTTTATTCCCAGAAACCATCTTGTCGTGGAATGCGGAGCCGATGCGATTGTATGTCATGGAAGCGACTGGTTTCACCTTAGCCTTGTTTACGCTAGGGGGGCTTATTATGCTTATCGTCAGACGATTCAGTAGTTCCCGCATTAGAGTGGTGACTTCAAAAATGGATATCGCCTTACTCCTATTTCTTCTGATTCAAGTGGCAACGGGCGTATGGACAGCCATGTTCTACCGTTGGGGTTCCTCTTGGTATGCTATGTATGCCGTTATCCTAAATGCGTTTCTTCTCGTGTTGATCGTACCATTCACCCGTCTGGTTCACTTCTTATCCGTGCCAATTAAATACATTTGGCGACCCCATCAAATCGTGAGATGGAATCGACGCTCGCCAATCATTGGTGCATAAAAATTGACACACCCCGGTCATCCGGAGTTGGCAGGACTCGGTAGTGGCTTTAGCCACTGTTTGTAGTAGTGGCTTTAGCCACTGAGGCGATAAATCGCCTACTACAAACGGTAGTGGCTTTAGCCACTGAGGCGATAAATCGCCTACTACAAACGGGTTTCGCCTACTACAAACGGGCCGAGGGCCATGATTTGAAATGCCTTAAGCCATTATGCGATATGGCCCTCAATTGGCTGGTCGTTTGTAGTAGTGGCTTTAGCCACTGAGGCGATAAATCGCCTACTACAAACGGGCCGAGGGCCATGATTTGAAATTCCTTGAGCCATTATGCGTTTCGGGCCCTAAATTGGCGGCCAAAACTCTGGCTGAATTTGAAAGGACGCTCTAGTAAAGTTGTACTTAGCCCTTGCTACGCTGACTGAAACGCAGTAACGAGCTTCGCTACGATAACTTTATCCAAACACGCTCCTAACTTGTCGGCAAGCACTTGCACATTCGGCTGATTCATCATCGTGAAATGATCACAGGGCACCATAAGGATATCCACCAAGTCCTCTGCATATTGACTCCAGCCCCAAATGGCTTCTTGTTTTAGATGTTGGCTAAAAGTCTCCATTTGTGCGCTGGTTTGACTCACGAAAGGAATGTCACTGGCTTTAAAGAGGCTTATGGGAATCGCTGGAATAGCCTGTGGCACATAATGATGATGGTTCTTCTAGTAAATTGTTCTGGATGAAATATGAAAAGTAGTTACCCAGCAATTTGTCGTTGATAGGCGGACATATGATGGAACTATCTGTCAGCCCATTGAGCGTGTTTTGGCAGTCATAGTGTGGTACTTTTCCTTGAACGTACATCTCAGGCAGGGTTAGTTCTTCTTCACAAGGAACCTTTTCAATAAAAAGGGAGGTGAGAGAAGACAAAGCATTTTTGTGAGAATACTTCACAATATTGACTAATTCAGTCTGCCATTGATGATAGGGAGTCTGCTGAATCGGGTAGCCAAAAGAGTTGATCCAATCGAAAAGTTGGCGCACCAGAAAGTGATGGGAATTCAATAAATGAAAAGCTTTTCCCAATGATTCTGGTTGCCGTGATAGATGAACAATAGCTTGGCTCACATAATCTACTGGTGTCAGGTGCAAAGTGATATTTATATCTGGCCACTTTCCAAGTTGGATACAGCCTTTAATCATTCTGAATATCAAGTCATATGGATTCCAGATTTGTGTTTGGCTGTGTCCGACTAAGGTTCCGGGTCGATAAATACAGACTGGAAGCCCTCGTTCACGGGCCGTCATGACTAACTTTTCAGCCACCCATTTACTTTGAGCGTAGCCCGAAAATAAACCTTCACTGTCATTCAGAGCATATGTTTCTCGAATGATTCGACCATCAAAATAGCCACAAGACTCGAAAACAGATAGGGTGGAAACGTAATGCACTGGCTTGATTTTAGTATGAGTCGCTAATCTCAACATTTCTTGGGTACCCAGAACATTGGTTGCTTTAAGAGTCTGGTATGGGTAAACAAAATTAACCAATGCGCCATTATGATAGATGACATCAATTTGATTAGCTAAATCTTTAAATAGTTGTTCTGAAAGTGCCAAAAGTGGCTGTGACAATTCTCCAATGATAGGGATGATTCTGGAACCAAACGTTTCATTCCAAAGAAAATAGGATTCAAGCTTGTTCTGGAGTCTATTTTTGCCTTCGGCAGCGTTTTTAGCCCGAACAAGGCAATAGATGTTTGCCGTTGTTTGCACAAGGAGATCATAAAGTAAATAAGCACCTAGAAAGCCAGTTGCTCCGCTCAAGAAGATAGATTTGGGCTTAAGGGCATTAACGGGTACTGCTGACGGTTGAATAGTCGAATCTAAAACCGCTTCCGCATTGAGATCGATGACGGTTTTTGTGGCAACGATTCCTACCTGACGAATCTGCTCAATGGTTTGGGCCATTCCAGCAATTGTGGGTGATTCAAAAAGTTGGCGTAATGGGATATCCACGGATAAAGTCTCACGAATACGTGACATGAGTTGCGTGGCGAGTAAAGAATGACCACCCAATTCAAAAAAGCTCTCATGAATACCGACTTGTTCAACCCCCAAAACTTCCACCCAAATGTCCGCTAAGCATTTCTCATCAGATGTCCGAGGCGCGACAAACGTTTTTTCTGATAATTGATAATTGCTCACTGATAATTGAGACAGTGCGCGACGATCTATTTTACCGTTTGGCGTGAGTGGCAAGCTTTCTTTTGTTACAAAGGCAGAGGGTATCATGTAATCGGGTAGTCGTTCCGTCAGAAAATCACGTAATGCGCTATTTTCAATAACTTGTCCTTGATGCAGTACGAAATAGGCGACTAAACGCTTGTCCGTCTTTGACGCTTCATGGACAATCACGGCATTTTCTGTCACAAAAGGATGTTGTGCTAACACGGCCTCAATTTCACCCAATTCAATCCGAAAACCACGAATCTTGACTTGGTTATCTATGCGCCCCAAGTATTCAATATTGCCATCGGGTAGATAACGGGCTAAGTCGCCGCTTTTATAGAGGCGTGAATTGGGTTCTTCACTAAAAGGATTGGATATGAATTTTTCGGCCGTCAAATCAGGGCGGTTGAGGTAGCCACGGGCTATACCAACACCACCGATGTGTAATTCACCTAGTACTCCGATGGGAACAGGTTGTAAGTCGTTATCCAGTACATACGTTTGGAGATTACGAATAGCACGTCCAATCGGGATTTCCAGCCATTTCCTCTGATTTCTTGAGACTGAACGGCCGGGTAAATAATACATTGTTGCAACGACGGTCGTTTCTGTGGGACCATAACCGTTGACCAACTGAGGGGTTGCTCCTACCCATTGTTGCCATAAGCCCACCGATTCTGAAAGGGCGTGTTCTCCTCCAATACTCATGAGACGCAATGAATTAGGTAGCGTGATTTTGCCCTTAGCTAGTTCAGAGGTCAGTTGATGCCAGAAAGCGGTCGGCAAAGATAATACTGTCAATCCCAAATCTCGGCAGTGTTGTAAAAAGAGAGAGACTGAGTTCAACATGTTATCAAAACGTAGTACTAAGCACCCACCACAAGCCAGACAAGGATAGATTTATTCCGCAGCGGCATCAAAACTAATAGAAGAAAATTGCAAGAGGCGGTCATTTTGGGTCAACCCATATTCAATAATAGCCGTGTTGACAAAATTGACTAAGGACTGATGTTGAATCATCACGCCTTTTGGTTTACCAGTCGAACCTGAAGTATAAATGACATAAGCCAAATTATTCGGTACCACGCCACTGGCGAGATTTTCTTCAGCGAAATGTGACAGCGTTTCGGCCTCAATATCTAAACAAACCACTCTTGCCGTTGTTTCTGGTAACTCCTTTTTTAAGCTTGATTGAGTCAACAACACCTGCACCTGGGCCTCTTCCAACATAAACGCTAAACGCGCTTTGGGTAAAGCCGGCTCAAGTGGCAAGTATGCTCCCCCCGCCTTGAGAATACCGAAAAGTCCAATCACCATGGAAACAGAACGCTCCAAGCAAATTCCCACCAACACTTCCGGTTTGACTCCCAAAGTTTGCAGATAGTGGGCCAGTTGATTGGCTTTGGTATTTAATTGTTGATAAGTCACAGATTGGTTTTCATCTTGTCCTGAGCTTGTCGAAGGAAAGACGACAGCAATGGCATTTGGCGTTTTGGCAACCTGTTCTTCAAAGAGATCAACCACCGTCTTGTCACGCGGATAATCCGTTGTTGTGTTATTCCATTCAACTAGGATTTTCTTTAACTCAGCCAAGGGCATAATTTGCTGTGAACGAATCGGCACTTGAGGCTTACGGAGAATTTCACCTAAGAGAAATTCAAAACGTGCTTTGAAAAGTTCAATTTTATCTTCGTTAAAAGCCAAAAGGCTATAATCAAAATCGACTTGGACATCTTGTTCATCGTGAAATTCGCGAATAAAGACAGTCAAAGCATTTTGATTAAAACCAGACATCAAATTGACGACTATTGCTGGACTCCCATCAAAGTGGGTATCATAATCATGCTTTTCATACGATAATTCAATCTCAAACAATTGCTGACGGTAGGAAGTGGCCAGTCCACAATGTCGATTGATTTCACTCACTGGAACACGCTGATGCCGATAATTTTGTTGCAATTCTCCCTTAATCGCTTGAATCAATTCGACAAAACTCAACGCAGTACCAAAACGCAACCATGCTGGTGTGACACCCACAAACAGGCCCACTGTCTGCTTAAAAGAGGCTGTACTCCGATTCAGGGTTGGAAATCCAATGACCAAATCTTCTCGGTTACATGTCCGCACAAAATAACAATATAACACGCCTAAAATGACATGGAACGTGGAAACTTTATTTTTGAAAGCAAAATCAATAAGTTGATTGTAGAAAGTCCGTTTTAGGCGCAAAGTTGCGCGTTGGCTTGGGATGGTTTGGCCCTGAAATTTGGTAGCATAACGGCGTACCATAAGCGGCTCTGGCACTTCGCGATATTTTTCTTGCCAGTAGTGTTTGGCTTTCACAAATTTTTCCGACTCAAGGTAGGCTTGATCGTTTTGAACAAAATCTGGGTAAGCGTAATTTTTCTGTTCACCCGTTTGTCCAGTTGTCAGTGCGTTATAGGCTGCGGCAACACGTTGAACAATCAGGGAATTAGCCCATCCATCGACTATGAGATGGTGGTATTTGCCAAACCAGTAATAACAATTATCCGCCGCTTTGCATAATGCAAATTGAAACAATAACCCGTCATAAAGTTGGAAAGGCTTGACAAACTCACGTTGTATCCATTCGAGTGCCAATTCGTGGGCATTTTCCGTTTCGGAAAAATCATGGAAATCCAGTTTCAGATGGATATTTTCGGCAAAGGTTTGCGTGGGTAAACTTTCTCCCTCGTGAAGAATGATGCGTAGTGCATCGTTTTCCGCAATAACGTGATTGAGGGCCTTTTCAAAAAGGCTCGGATCAATCGGCCCCTCTATCCGCACATAGCCACCGATATTGTACAGTGGCACATTGGGGTGCAATATTTGGTCGAACCAAAAGTCGAGTTGCGGGGAAGAGAGGGGGTAATGTTTAATGGTTTGGTTTGAAGTCATGTTTAAATGCCTTAAATTTGAGAAATCCGATTTTTTAGAAAAATCGGATTTCTTTATTCTAGGTTTGTAGTAGTGGCTTTAGCCACTGAGGCGATAAATCGCCTACTACAAACGGGTTTCGCCTACTACAAACGGGCCGAGGGCCATGATTTGAAAACAATTATGCTATTATGCGATATGGCCCTCGTTTGTAGTAGTCGCTTCAGCGACTTAACCGTTTGTAGTAGTCAATTGTTAATTGTTAATTGTTAATTGTTAATTGCTATTTGTAACACTCTGATTTGAACTTAATGAAGAACAATCCATAAGCAACCCCAATTTAACAACTCAAAAATGGGTGGGGCATTTTAGCAGATTCAAAACGATTGTCAGCGTTTTATTTTATTTGTTATTCCGTTAAAAAATAAATTTTATCTCACGACTTGTTGGGGACTACGCCGTTTCTTAGTCAAGTACAACAAATCCCCGAAATAAACGACTCAAAAACCCTGAGCCTCCACAACGACATTCGTTCCAAAAGAGAAATCGGATTTCTTGAATAAATCTGATTTCTTTCGGCCGCAGAGAGGGCCATGATTTGAAATGCCTTAAGCGTTTGTAGTAGGAGCAATGCGACTAAACCGTTTGTAGTAGTGGCTTTAGCCACTGAGGCGATAAATCGCCTACTACAAACGGGTTTGTTGTTTGTAGTAGTGGCTTTAGCCACTGAGGCGATAAATCGCCTACTACAAACGATGATTTGAAATTCATTGAGTTATTATACGATATGGCCCTCAATTAGCCCTTGCTACGCTGACTGAACTTTGTCCAAACACGCTCTTAACTTTTCTGCCAACACTTGCACATTCGGCTGACTCATCATCGTGTGATGATCACCGGGCACAACATGAATATCCACCAAGCCCTCAGCATATTGTCCCCAACCCCAACTGGCTTCTTGTTTGAGATGTTGGCTAAAACTCTCCATTTGTGTACTGGCTTGACTCACCAAAGGAATGTCACGGGCTTTAAAGAGGCTCAAGGGAGTCGCTGGAATAGCCTGTGGCACATAATTGGTTTGACAATTCGCTTTGAAAATTTTCACCAAGGCCTGAAGTTGTTTGATGGAGATGAGCCAACCATTCTGTTTTAATATTTCATGAAGATAGCTGAATTGGGCTTGAGTTTCCAATTGTTGAAATTCGGCATAAGACACTTCCAGTTCTCTGTCTAACAAGCTGCCAATGATATGGGCAACGTCGGTTATCCATTGCGCTTCATCCCAGTCTATTCCTATCGGTTGGTTAAAAGGTACGGTGGTGTCAAAAATCGCCAGTCGTGCGACTTTTTCTCCCTTGAGTTGCAACTGCTTGGATATTTCAAGGGCCACCCAAGCACCGAAAGAATGCCCGCCCAGTAAATAGGGGCCTTGAGGCTGTATGGTTTGTATTTCTTGGAGATAATGGATCGCCATGTCTTCAACACGAGTCTCTGGGGCCGTTTCACCATCCAATCCCACCGCTTGGAGGCCATAAAAAGGTTGATCGATACCCATATGATGGGCTAACTGATAGTAATAGAGAACATTGCCACCGGCACCGGGAAGACAGAAGAAAGGCCGTTTGGTACCGTGCGGTTGAATAGCGACGAGGGGTGCCCATGAATTGGTGGTGTCTGTTGAGTTGAGTTGCAAAGCTAACTCTGCGATAGTTGCACCTTGGAATAGGGCAGCTAAGGGTAACTGTTTGCCAAATTGCTGTTCTATCTGCGCTAACAGGCTGACGGCTAAGAGGGAATGCCCACCCAATTCAAAGAAGTTGTCGTGAACGCCGACTCGCTCAACATTCAACACAGAACCCCAAATGCCAGCCAACAATTCTTCATCCGATGTCCGAGGCGCGACAAACGTTTTTTCTGATAACGGATAATTGCTCACTGATAATTGAGACAGTGCGCGACGATCTATCTTACCATTTGGCGTGAGTGGCAAGTTTTCTAACGTGACAAAGGCTGAGGGAATCATATAATCGGGTAGCCGTTCTTTCAGAAAATCACGTAATGCTGTATTTTCAATGACTTGCCCTTGATGCGGTACGAGATAGGCGACTAAACGCTTGTCCGTCTTTGACGCTTCATGGACAATCACGGCATTTTCTGTCACCAAAGGATGTTGAGCCAACACGGCTTCAATTTCGCCCAATTCAATCCGAAAGCCACGAATCTTGACTTGGTTGTCTATGCGCCCCAAGTATTCAATATTGCCATCGGGTAGATAGCGGGCTAAGTCGCCGGTTTTGTAAATACGTGAATTTTGATTATCACTAAACGGATTTTTGATGAATTTTTCGCCAGTCAAGTCAGGGCGATTGAGGTAGCCGCGAGCCAAACCTGCACCGCCAATATGTAATTCACCTTGCACGCCAATGGGAACGGGTTGCAAATACCGATCTAAAATGTAAACTTGAGTATTGGCAATAGGCTGTCCGATGGAAATAGGAGCCGTCGCATCCGTAACTTGAAACATCAAAGACCAAATAGTGGTTTCAGTGGGGCCATATAAATTCCATAAGGTTTGACCTTTTTCCAACAATTGTATTGCCAATTCACGAGGCAAAGCTTCGCCACCACAAAGAATTTTCAATTTCAGACGCGTTTTCCAACCCGCCATTACCAGTGAATGCCATGTTGCGGGGGTGGCTTGCATAATGGTAATGCCATCATGGTTCAGCTTTTCTAATAACTTTTCACCATCATTCACATCGAAACGACGGGCTAAAACGATTTTTGCTCCCACAATCAAGGGCAAGTATATTTCCAGTGCTGCAATATCAAAAGAAATCGTCGTAATGGCTAACAACACATCGGCTTCAGTCAATCCAGGCTGTTTTTGCATTGAAGTTAAGAAATTAAGCAACGAAGAATGACCAATTTGCACACCTTTAGGATTTCCTGTCGAACCAGACGTATAAATTACATAAGCCAAGTTCGTAGGCGTAACCCCACTGATAAGATTTTCATAGCTCAACCGTGACAGCGTTTCGGCCTCAACATCTAAACAAACCACTTGCGCTTTAGTTTCTGGCAGTTTCTTTTTTAGGCTTGATTGAGTCAACAACACCAGAACCTGTGCATCTTCTAACATAAACGCCAAACGCGCCTTGGGATAAGCAGGATCAAGTGGCAAGTATGCACCTCCCACCTTGAGAATGCCTAATAGCCCAATCACCATTTCAATTGAACGCTCAACGCAAATCCCCACTAATACTTCTGGTTTGACTCCCAAAGTTTGCAGATAGTGGGCCAGTTGATTGGCTTTGGTATTTAATTCTCTATAAGTCAGTTGTTGATCTTCAAATACTACCGCAACGGCTTCGGGCGTGGTTTCTACTTGGGCCTCAAATAATTGATGGATACATTTATCCTTAGGATAATCCGCTTGGGTATCATTCCATTCCACCAATTGATGCCGTTCACGTTCCGTTAGCAGAGGCAATTCTGAAATGCGTTGCTGTGGGTTTGTCACAATACCTTCGAGCAATGTCTGAAAATGCCCAATCATTCGTTCAATCGTGACGGCATCAAATAACTCGGTACTGTATTCGATACGACCAATAATCTCGTTGGTTCTTTCCTCAAATCCAAAGGACAAATCAAACCGTGCTGTGTCGGTATCAATACCATCATCATATTGGTACAATGTCCAATTTAAATCAGAATCAAGGGCTGACATCGCCGGGGGTTCAACCGTCAATGCGACTTCAAAGAAGGGATTTTGGTTGGCATTTCGCACCGGATTGAGGACTTCTACTAACTTTTGAAAAGGTAAGTCATGGTGACTATAAGCCCCTAGTGTGACTTCACGGACACGCGCCAGTAATTGTTTGAAAGTGGGGTTTCCAGACATATCTGTGCGTAGTACTAGGGTATTGACAAAATGCCCCATCACATTCTCAAGTTCAGATCGGTTGTGGCAATCGGCAAAAGTCCCGATGACCATGTCATCTTGCCCAGTGTAGCGGTAAAGCAACGTTTTAAAGGTAGTCAAGAGCGTCATAAATAGAGTGACACCTTCTTGTTGATTCAGTTGTTTAAGTTTTGTGGTTAGGCTTTGAGACAGTGTCAAATTCTGCTTGGCTCCCCGAAAAGTGGGTTTCACCGGGCGTGGGTGATCGGTTGGCAACTGTAACATTGGCGGGTTGTTGCCAAGTACGGTTTTCCAGTAAGAGAGTTGCTCTTCAAAAGTCTGTTGCCATTGCCAATGGGCAAAATCAGCGTATTGGATGGGCAATTCTGGCAGCGATAAAGATTCGCCCGTTGAGAAAGCCTTGTAGAGGATGACTAACTCTTGCATGAAGATATTGTATAAGCAAAAACCATCAGCTACAATGTGATGCGCGGTAACAAACAACCGGAATTGAGCCTCATCAATTTGGACTAAAATGGCTCGCACCAAAGGCCCTTCGGTGAGATCGAAAGGCCGTTTGGCTTGTTCATTTGCCAAAAGTAGGGCTTCGGCTTGTTCATGCGGAACCGTCCTCAGATCAACAATGGGCAGCTTAAATGTTGGGGGCAAGGCAATAACATTCTGAACGGGTTGCCCATCTTTAATCACAAAAGTTGTTCGCAGAATTTCGTGACGTTTGATAATTTCGCTGAAGCTTTGTGAAAGAGCGGCTACGTTAAGTCTATTATTAATATGAATGGCTGTGGATTCGTTATAAAAAGGAATACCCGGGTTAACTTGAACCAAAAACCATAGTTGTTCTTGAAAATAAGACAACGGTAATTTCTGTTGTCGAGAAATGGGTTGGATAGTCTGGACGAGTTGATCGTTAAGTTCGCGCTCACGATTCGTTTCAACCCGTTGGACAAGTTCAGCTATGGTAGGAGATTCAAACAACTCACGCAAAGACAGTTCAACGCCAAAGCTATCACGGAGCCGTGAGATGACTTGAGTAGCGAGCAAAGAATGTCCACCCAATTCAAAAAAGCTGTCATGAATACCGACTTGTTCACCCCCCAAAACTTCCGCCCAAATATCCGCCAACGATTTCTCATCCGGTGTCCGAGGCGCGACAAACGTTTTTTCTGAGATGTCATGGCTTACCGATAATTGAGACAATGCCCGACGATCTATCTTACCATTTGGTGTGAGTGGCAAAGTATCTAAAGTGACAAAGGCAGATGGTATCATGTAATCGGGCAATCGTTCAGTTAGGAAAATGCGTAATGCCATATTTTCAATGACTTGCCCTTGATGTGATACGATATAAGCGACTAAACGCTTGTCCATTTCAGATGCTTCATGGACAATCACGGCATTTTCTTTAACAAAAGGATGAGTCGCCAACACCGCCTCAATTTCCGACAGTTCAATCCGAAAACCCCGAATCTTGACTTGGTTATCTATGCGTCCCAAGTATTCAATGTTGCCATCTGGTAGATAGCGGGCTAAATCGCCGGTTTTGTAGAGGCGTGAATTGGGATCATCATCAAAGGGATTATTGATGAATTTTTCGGCAGTCAAGTCGGGGCGGTTGAGATAACCACAACCCAAACCGACACCACCAATGTGAAGTTCACCAGCCACGCCAATGGGTAACCGGTCAAGATGTTTGCCAAGAATAAAGAGCTTGGCATTAGAGATAGGCTTGCCTATGGGTATCGCTGGCTCTAAAAATGGCTCCGGCTTTGGCAATAGATACAAAGCGCAAACATCGCTACACTCAGTGGGGCCATAAGTGTTGACAACTTTCGCTTGGCAAGCTGTCGATTGTAACCAAGGCAGAAGTTTTGTTAAGGAAATCGGTTCTCCCCCAAGAAATACATAGCGCAATGAGGTTAATTTCTGAAAAGTGCTGTTTTCACTGGGTTCACAAAGTGGATAAAACGCGCTGGGTGTGCAGTTTAACCAAGTGATTTTTTGTTCATGGACAGTTTGCAGAATTGATTTAGGATCATAGTGTCCTTGAAGCAAGAGATGTAATTGCCCACCGACTATAAGCGGTGCAAAAAAGTTCTTCTGAGTTAAATCAAAACTAAAGGAACTGATGACGAGAACACTATCTGCGGCTGTGAGCGTAAAGTCGGTTACAAACCAATTAACGAGATTGGTAAAGCCACGATGATAAATGCCAGCCCCTTTAGGTTTTCCGGTCGAACCCGAAGTGTAAATGACATAAATTAAGTTGTCTGGTTGAGCAATACGGGTTAGGTTTGCCGAATCGGGCTTAGAAATTTTAGCCCAATCGCTATCTAAACAAAAGATAGGTTGTTCCAATTGAGGTAATTGTTCAAGCCATTTTTGTTGCGTCAATAAGACTTTAGCTTGAGCGTTTGAGAGCATGAATGCTAAACGTTCTGGCGGATAATTAGGGTCTAATGGCACATAAGCACCACCGGCTTTCAAAATGCCGAGTAACCCGACAATCATCTCCAATGAGGCTTCGACACACAAACCGACCAATTCATCAGGCTTGACAGACAAGGTTTGTAGATGATGAGCCAATTGATTAGCTTTGAGATTTAATTCTTGATAAGTCACAGATTGGTTTTCAAAGACTACAGCGATGGCGGTTGGCGTTTTGGCAACTTGTTTTTCAAATAACTCGACAATCGTCTTCTCACGCGGATAATCGGTAGCTGTGTTATTCCATTCAACCCAGATTTGGAATTTCATCCCCATCAAAAAAACCCAAGTTATAGTCAAAATAGATATTGACATCATCCTGTTGATGAAATTCATCAATAAAGAGAGCTAACGCATTTTGTTCAAAATTCTTGGTGAAATAAATTGCCCTAGCAGGCTTGCCATTGAAATAAGTGTCAAAATCGTGTTTGCCATAAGACAGCGTGAGATTAAAAAGTGGTTGATGGCTGTGCTGTCCAACTTGCCGGTTGATTTCACGGTAAGGAAGACGTTGATATCGATAATCCCTTTGTAATTCTTTGCGAATCTTTTCCATCAGTTCAACAAAGCTCAAATCCGTCCCAAAGCGAAACCAAGCCGGGTTGGCTTTCGTAAACATACCAGAAGTTTTTTTAAAAGCGGCACTATTCCGATTGAGAGTAAATAACCCAATGCTCAAATCCTCTCGGTGACATGTCCGGACAAAATAACAATATAACGCGCCTAAAATGACATGGAACGTGGAAACTTTATTTTTGGAAGCAAAATCAATAAGTTGATTGTAAAATGGCCGGTTGAGGCGCAAAGTTGCGCGTTGGCTTGGGATGGTTTTACCCTGAAATTGGGCCGCATAGCGGCGTACCATAAGCGGCTCTGGCACTTCGCGATATTTTTCTTGCCAGTAGTGTTTGGCTTTCACAAATTTTTCCGACTCAAGGTAAGCTTGATCGTTTTGAATAAAATCTTGGTAGCTATAATATTGTGGTTCACGCGTTTGTCCAGTAACTAATGCGTTATACGCGGCCGCAACACGTTGAACAATCAAGGAAATGGCCCATCCATCTACTATGAGATGATGGTACTTCATAAGCCAGTAATAACAATTATTCGATACTTTGCATAATGGAAATTGAAACAATAACCCGTCATAAAGTTGGAAAGGCTTGACAAACTCTTGTTGCATCCATTTGAGGGCCGATTCGTGGGCATTTTCCTTTTCAGAGAAATCATGGAAATCCCGTTTAATGCAGACATTTTCGGCAAAGGTTTGCGTGGGCAAACTTTCCCCCGCGTGAAGAATGATGCGTAGTGCATCATTTTCCTGAATGACTTGATTGAGGGCCTTTTCAAAAAGGCTCGGATCAATCGGCCCCTCTATCCGCACATAGCCACCGATATTGTACAGTGGCACATCGGGGTGCAAAATTTGGTCGAACCAAAAGTCGAGTTGCGGGGCGGAGAGAGGGTAATGCTTAATGGTTTGGTTTGAAGTCATGTTAAAATACCTTTTTCTTGTTAGAAATCCGATTTTTTAGAAAAATCGGATTTCTTTATTCTAGGTTTGTAGTAGTGGCTTTAGCCACTGAGGCGATAAATCGCCTACTACAAACGGGCCGAGGGCCATGATTTGAAAACAATTATGTCATTATGCGATATGGCCCTCGTTTGTAGTAGTCGCTTTAGCGACTAAACCGTTTGTAGTAGTGGCTTTAGCCACTAAACCGTTTGTAGTAGTGGCTTTAGCCACTAAACCGTTTGTAGTAGTGGCTTTAGCCACTGTTTGTAGTAGTGGCTTTAGCCACTGAGGCGATAAATCGCCTACTACAAACGGGTTTGTTGTTTGTAATAGTGGCTTTAGCCACTGAGGCGATAAATCGCCTACTACAAACGATGATTTTAAATTCATTGAGTTATTATACGATATGGCCCTCAATTAGCCCTTGCTACGCTGACTGATCTTTATCCAAACACGCTCTTAACTTTTCAGCAAGCACTTGCACATTCGGCTGATTCATCATAGTAAAATGATCACCGGGCACCATAAGGATATCCACCAAGTCCTCAGCATATTGACTCCAACCCCATGTCGGATCGGTCGATCTGTTATACCAGTCTTCATTCTTATATTCCTCGATAACTTCGCTGGCTTTAAACAGGATCATTCGAGTCGGTTTGATGTCTTTTGGCATATAATCCATTCGACAATTCGCTTTATAAACGTCGATAAAACCCAGAATATCCGTTTTATCAGCGTCGGCTGGTAGAAATGAGGCCAGTTTGAAACGTTCTAAAATATAATTTAATTGGCTCTCTGAGTCAAGCGTTTGGAGCGTTTCATAAGACACATCTAAGGGTTTTCCTAATCCACGTTCTATAACACGGGCCGCATCGAACAACCATTTCGCTTCATCCCAATCAACACTTATCGGCTTATTGACCAGAATAGGGGCCATCATGTCGAAAATCACTAACAGTGCGACTTCATGTCTGTGCAATTGTTGGGACATTTCAAACGCGACTAAAGCACCAAAAGAATGACCGTCTAACAAGTACGGCCCTTGAGGCTGCACCGTTTGCATTTCTCTAATATAGTGCGTTGCCATATCTTCAATGTTGGTATAAGGCTTTGATTTGCCATCCAATCCGACTGCTTGTAAGCCATAAAAGGGTTGGTTTTTGCCAAGTTGAAGTGCTAATTCATAAAAATAAGTCACATTACCACCAATACCGGGCACACAAAAGAAAGGCCGTTTGGTGCCGTTGGGTTGAATAGCAACCAGAGATGACCACATTTTGTCGGTTGATTGGTTAAGAACAGTGGCTAACTGTTCAATGGTAGCTCCTTGGAAAAGTGTCGATAAGGGTAATTTCTTGCCAAACTGTTGTCCTATTCTCGCCATCAGGTTGACAGCTAATAGGGAATGTCCGCCCAATTCAAAGAAGTTGTCATGGATTCCGACTCGCTCAATACCCAACACTTCGGCCCAAATCTCAGCTAACAATTTCTCATCTGGTGTCCGAGGCGCGACAAAAGCCTCTTTTGATAACTTTAAACTTTTCACCGATAGTTGAGAAAGTGCGCGACGATCTATTTTACCATTTGGCGTGAGTGGCAAATTTTCTAACGTCACAAAGGCCGATGGTATCATGTAATCGGGCAATCGTTCAGTTAGGAAATTGCGTAATGTTGTATTTTCAATGACTTGCCCTTGATGCGGTACGAAATAGGCTACTAAACGTTTGTCCGTCTTTGAGGCTTCATGGAATTTCGCCCAATTCAATCCGAAAGCCACGAACTTTGACTTGGTGATCTATGCGTCCCAAGTATTCAATATTGCCATCGGGCAAATAACGGGCTAAGTCGCCGGTTTTATAGAGGCGTGAATTGAGGTCATCATCAAAGGGATTATTGATGAATTTTTCTCCAGTCAAGTCGGGGCGGTTGAGATAGCCACGCGCCAAGCCCACACCACCAATGTATAATTCACCCGCCACACCAATCGGTAACACTTCAAGATGTTTGCCAAGAATAAAGAGCTTGGCATTAAAAATAGGTTTACCTATAGGAATTGGTTGCGTTAAAAATGACTCAGGTTGCTCCAATAGATACGCCGCGCAAACATCGGTACACTCGGTGGGGCCATAAGTGTTAACCACTTTCGCTTGACAAGCCCTTGATTGTAACCAAGGTAAAAGTCTGGTTAAGGCAATCGGTTCTCCGCCAAGAAATAGATAGCGCAATGAGACTAATTTCTGAAAGAGGTTGTTTTCACGGAACTCACAAACGGGATAAAACGCACTGGGTGTGCAATTTAACCAAGTGATTTGCTGTTCGGTAATGATTTGAGTGATTTGATTCGGATCGTAGTGTATAGACGCTGGCAATAAGTGCAATTGCCCTCCTTTGATAAGCGGTGCCAAAAAGTTTTTCTGAGTCAAATCAAAACCAAACGGAGAAATGACGAGAACACTATCAGTTGCTGTCAGGTTAAAATCTCTCACAAACCAATTAACTAAATTGGTCAAACCACGATGATAAACGCCTACACCTTTAGGTTTTCCGGTCGAACCTGAGGTATAAATCACATAAGCTAAATTGTCCGGCTTAACGTCACTGACTGGATTCTCAGAACGAGACTGTGACAGTGCTTCGGCTTCAACGTCTAAACAAACCTTCTGCGCTTGAGTTGTTGGCAGTCCTTCTTTTAGGCTGGATTGAGTCAACAACACAGATACTTGTGCATCTTCCAACATAAACGCCAAACGCGCTGCTGGATAAGCCGGATCAAGTGGCAAGTACGCGCCCCCCGCTTTGAGAATGCCTAATAGCCCAATCACCATTTCAATTGAACGCTCAACGCAAATTCCCACCAACACTTCCGGTTTGACACCCAAGGTTTGCAGATAGTGGGCGAGTTGATTGGCTTTGGTATTTAATTGAAGGTAAGTCAGTTGTTGATTTTCAAAGACAACAGCAATGGCATTTGGCGTTTTGGCAACCTGTTCTTCAAACAGATCAACAATCGTTTTATCACGCGGATAATCGGTTGCAGTGTTGTTCCATTCGACTAGGATTTTATTGAGCTCAGCATCGGGCATGATTTGTAGTTCCCAAACCGGCACCGAAGGCTGACGAAGGATTTCACCTAACAAAAACTCAAAACGCGCCTTTATCCGTTCAATTTCATATGCGTCAAAAAAGCCAAGGTTACAGTCAAAATAAATATTGACATCATCGTGTTGATGAAATTCTTCAACATAGATAGCCAGCGCGTTTTGTTCAAAACCAGCAGTGGTATACACTGTCTTAGCGGAGCTACCATTGAAATCAACATCGTAATTGTGCTTTGCATAAGACAACATGATGTCAAACAATTGTTGATGACTGTGCAGCCCAACTTGCCGGTTGATTTCGCCGAGAGGAAAACGTTGATGTCGATAATCCTTTTGTAATTCTTGGCGAATTTTTTCCACCAGTTCGACAAAGTTCAAGTCCGTCCCAAAACGAAACCAAGCAGGACTGACACCTACAAACAGGCCCACCGTTTGTTTAAAAGCGGCAGTGTTTCGATTGAGCGTCGGTAATCCAATGACCAAATCTTCTCGGTGACACGTCCGCACAAAATAACAATAGAGTGCGCCTAAGATGACATGGAACATCGAGGCCTTATTTTTTAACGCAAAATCATTAAGTTGATTATAAAAAGATCGTTTGAGGCGCAGGGTTGAGGATTGGCTTGTGATGATTTGACTCGGTTTGTGGATCGCATAGCGGCGCACTAAAAGCGGCTCTGGGACTTTTTTATATTTTTCTTGCCAGTAGCGTTTGGCTTTCACAAATTTTTCCGATTCAAAGTAGGCTTGATCGTTTTGAATAAAATCTTGGTAAGAATAATAGTTATGTTCACTAGATTGTCCGGTCACCAATGCGTTATAGGCCGTGGCAACCCGTTGGACAATGAGGGAAGTCGCCCATCCATCTACTATGATATGATGGTATTTCATAAGCCAGTAATAACAATTATCCGCCGCTTTGCATAATGCAAATTGAAATAATAACCCATCATAAAGTTGGAAAGGCTTAGCATACGCTTGCGCCATCCATTTGAATGCCGATTCGTGGGCATTTTCCTTTTCGGAAAAATCATGGAAATCCAGTTTAATGCGGACATTTTCGGCAAACGTTTGTGTGGGCAAACTTTCTCCCTCGTGAAGAATGATGCGTAGAGCATCATTTTCATGAATGACTTGATTCAGGGCTTTTTCAAAAAGGCTCGGCTCAATCGACCCGTCTATCCGCACATAGCCACCGATATTGTACAGTGGCACATCGGGGTGCAATATTTGGTCGAACCAAATCTCCCGTTGTGGAGATGAGAGAGGGTAATGCTTAATGGTTTGGTTTGGAGTCATGTTAAAATACTTTCATTGAAAGTACAATGGATTCGCGAAACGAAGTTCAGCGACGCTAAAGAAACGGATTTTTTATCTGCTTGAATTTATGCAGGTTTTAGAGTTAAATATTTTTACACTGAACAGTACGTTATGTATCAGTCAATAGGATATTATTCTAGTTAAATCATCAAGCCTTGTTCAAGGCAAATCTTTTCAGCCAGTGCTTGCACATTGGGCTGATTAATCAATTAATTCAAATAATATTTATTATTATATAAAACTTATGGTGAGTTATGAAAGTCTCTTTTAGTGAATTAGACTTATAGATGTTCAGAAAAAGACGTCCAAGATAAATCTTGGACTCCGGACGAAATCTAGGCAAGACTTGGGGCATAACCAATAACCCAAAGGAGTCACAATATGAGCGACACATATGAAATTGAAAACAACGCCATTGATGGAGAAGATGAGATGGGATCGTTAAATCATAGTACGGTGCAAACTAATTTAGCCGGTTTGCTTAAGTTTAAATGTGATAAGAAACTTGCCGTTATGACCGAGTTAAGTCTGGACATCAGCCAGCATGATATTAGTCAGTATGATCTTGAGGCTTCGACAGAACTTAAACCGGATGTTTGCGCTTACTTGAAACGCCCCGTCATACCAGATGGTAAGAATGACCTGATAAAGGTCTCTCAAATGCCGGATTTGGTCATTGAGATACTGTCACCGCGGCAATCTATTGATTATCTGGTCAGAAAGACCAAAGCCTATTTTGAACTGGGTGTGAGAACCGGCTGGTTGGTTAACCCCGACCAAAAAATCATAACCGTCTACTCACGATCTTCGCACCATCTGCGAAGTAAAACCTTTGCCTTAGACACAACACCAGAAGTCATTGACGATATATTATGCCTCAGATTCTTAATGAGAGAAATCTTTGATGAGGAAGAGTAGCAGGACTAAACCGGTTGGGCCAAATTAATGATTAATGATTAATGATTAATGATTAATTATTAAGCGTTAGGCGATAAATCGCCTACTACAAACGGGCCGAGGGCCATGATTTGAAATGCCTTAAGCCATTATGCGATATGGCCCTCAATTGGCTGGCCGTTTGTAGGCGATTAACCCGACGCTCGCATTCCTACAAGGCTACAGTCGCTGCATCAGATTGGCATAATCTTTACCAGATGTTGGGGGTGGTAAATGTTTTCCATCCTTTTTAATCAGTTCAATGGTTTCTTCAACCATTTCAGATAATTCTTAAAAAACCTGTTTTTCATCACTACCGTGGCATCCACCATAAAACAATCCTGGGGCACTGCCCACAAAACATTGGTCCTCAAAAGACCATTCAATTATCTTAACGTAACGCGCACTCTCTTTCATTTTTTGGAATCCTCGATAGCCGCTTTAACGGCTTTTTAATGCTTGGCATCATCACCTAAATTACCTGAGACATTCACCGAATTCGTCACATTGGGATGAACAAAGTTTCTATGACTTCCTTTTCCACCCCGATTAAAAAAACCGGCCGCTTCAAGTTCTTTTATCAGTTTTCTAATTTTACGAGGCATTTTATTATACTACCTGTTGTATTTGCTTAATGAGTACAACGAATCTTCGTTCTTGGATTTTTGAGCGACCGAGCAACTGGCCGTTTGTAGTAGTGGCTTTAGCCACTGTTTGTAGTAGTGGCTTTAGCCACTGCAAAGACACAATGTTTATTACTGCCCATTGTGTAATCGAAGCCCCGTGACACTAAGTCTTTTAAAACAGGCTATTAGAAAGAAGGTAATAGGTTTGAGGTAATAGGAGTCGTTGAGTTTTTCTAAATATTGCCTGATTTTTTCTAAACCCTTGGATCATTACCCATTACCCATAATGCTTCGTTCCTAACTGTCAATGACATTTGAAGGGTGCCTCATACAGCACCCTTTTTGAATCGTCATTTTTGGCCCAAACGGTATTCTTATCAAAAATAGCCCCTTCTAAAGATGCCTATTCTAGTACAGCAAAGCGGAAGTTTCGATACCACCCCAACGCCAACGGCTAAAGCCGTTGTCTGAAAGCTCAAGTACCCTAAAGGGCACTGAAATTCAGTCTGCTTTAGCAGACTTTAGCTTTTAGCCATGAGCTTTAGCTCATGGCGGAATGGTATCGGGATTTCCGCTCTCCTGCACTAGTCGGTTGCAGAGCATGATGGCGCAATTTTATTGTTTTCGCTCCCTGCCATCACTATCTACTTTCTTCGCAAGATATTCAAAGTTTTCCGCTTGCTGTGCTTCCAGTTGCAAGCGGTTATGATGGAATTTATCGTACTCGTTTTCCGCCAGTTCTTTTGCCATTTTATGAGAAATTTTACCCGCATGGTTGAGAATATATCGATCGTTTAGGGTTAAAAAACCATCCCGTTTTTAATCCAGTCCTGCATGTACATGGGAATTCGACGCATGGCTTGACCTTCTGCAAAGATCAGATATTGTTCTACGAGGTTATTGAGGGCATGCAATTCTTCTTCATTGAGGTAGTTTTTAGCAATAGTGACATCTTGTTTGCGAACCTTTGTACCCCGCCAATTGCTTAAGCCCATATGAGGTTTATTGCTGTTAGCCCGCAGATGAATGATCTCAGCCGCAGTTTGACCCGTGATTGCCCAGTGCAGTTGTACCGTTTTAAAAAACTGAATACTGATTTCTTGGGTTGGATCATAATCCACACTGGTAGCATATATATCGGTAATTTTAGGGTAAAATCGCTTTTCAGAAGTACGGATATCCTGTATACGACGCAGGAGTTCGTCAAAATAGTCAAAAGGTGAATCCGGGTTTTTCAGGCGTTCATCATCCAATATAAAGCCTTTGACAATATATTCTCTGAGTTGTTGTGTTGCCCATTGACGAAAGCGGGTGGCAATGAGAGATTTAACTCTATAACCAACAGAAATAATCATATCGAGGTTGTAAAAATCGACACTGCGGGTGACTTCTCTTTTACCCTCTTTTTGAACTATCCTGAATTTCCGGATAGTTGCCTCTGGTGTCAATTCCTTTTCCAAATAAACATTCTTGATATGCTCGCTTATCGTGCGAACATCCTTATGAAACAGTTCAGCCATTAACTTTTGCGTCAGCCAAACTGTTTCATCTTCCAACCGTACATCTAGGCGGATTTTTCCATCTTCTGTTTGGTAGATAAGAATTTGAGAGCTATTTGGCACCAATTTATTTGTCATTTTTCTAACACCTTTTGAATAATACCCTGAGTTTGCAGTTATAATTCATTGTATTTTCTTTTTAAAAATTTATCAAAACGCTTATCCAAACATTCCCTTAACTTACTTGTTTTATTTGACGAAAATTCAAAGCCGTTGGGCCGAGGGCCATGATTTGAAATGCCTTGAGCGTTTGTAGTAGTCGCTTTAGCGACTAAACCGTTTGTAGTAGTGGCTTTAGCCACTGAGGCGATAAATCGCCTACTACAAACGGGTTTCGCCTACTACAAACGGGCCGAGGGCCATGATTTGAAATTCATTGAATTATTATACGATATGGCCCTCAATTAGCCCTTGCCACGCTGACTGAAACGCAGTAATTCGCTCCGCGAGATAACTTTGTCCAAACACGCTCTTAACTTGTCGGTAAGCACTTGCACATTGGGCTGATTCATCATCGTGAAATGATCACCGGGCACCATAAGGATATCCACCAAGTCCTCAGCATATTGACTCCAACCCCATGTCGGTTCGGCCGATCTTTTATACCAGTCTTCATTCTTATATTCCTCGATAACTTCGCTGGCTTTAAACAGGATCATTCGAGTCGGTTTGCTGTCTTTTGGTCTATAATCCATTCGACAATTCGCTTTATAAACGTCGATAAATCCCCGAAGATGCGTTTTATCCGCATCAGGTGGTAGAAAGGAGGCCTGTTTGAAACGCTGCATATAATTTAATTGGCTCTCTGAGTCAAGCGTTTGGAGCAATTAATTGACAGTCCCGATTCCCAATCGTGCCTAAAAATTTTGTGCCTAAAAATTTTAGGCGCGATCTGGGGTGATGAAAAGGAAGTTCTAACGGGTTCTAAAACTTGATCCCATTTTTATTCCGCTTCAGTTTTATTAATTTTAAAAACAATCATTTAAGTATTATTTAAATCATTAATCATTAATCATTAATCATTAATCATTAATCATTAATCATTAATCATTAATTATTTTCACCACCCCAGCGTAGCTCCGATTACTCATTATCCATTACCAATCCCTTTTAAAATCTGATTGAGTTTGGCAAAGAATTGATGTACGTCTTCGTGAATTTCTTCGGCAGTCATATTGGCAGCTATTGTGCTGCGTGTGAGTTTAAGTTGGAATTTTTCCTGCACACGCTGGAAAAGGCAGTCTGGTTTTTTGAATAACAGTTTTTTGCCATCAACGACTTGAAAAATATTCGCCTTCACATGCTGCCAAGTTTGATTGGGCGGTAATGTGAGGTTTTCACTGGCAAAAAAATCTTGAATCAGTTCTTCAATGGTTTTGAAAAACTTGGGTTTTTCGCCAGTTTGAATTTTTTGCCCAGCCGCACGTATCCAAGCTGCTGGAACTAATAAATAATTGTCAATATTTTTACGTTGCCATTCATATAAGACGGGGTTATCTGGCTGTGGATGAAAGGTGTCTTCATCATCATAATCAAATAGCAGTAAGCGTCTCGCGTCAGGAATAATTTGCTTGATGCCGGCGAAATGACGATCGGCATTCTGTTTCATTGATTGTTTGAGCCCACCGCCCATCATATGAAAACAGACTTTATCCAAACTTTCCTCTGTATTCAATACCTTAGCCCAATTATGTAACAACCGTTCATCATCTTCGCCTTCCACGTACAGCATCACGGGTGAGTCGATAAGTTGAGTTACTTCTAAATTGGATACTTCTGCCATGGCTGTCAAAATGGCAGGGGTGGATTGAACTCTTTGGGGGGCAGAACTCAGTAATGAAATGATCTGGCTAACTTCGACAGCTTTGATAAATTCTTCAGCATGAGTCGCAATTAAAAATTGAATATTTTTGTCTTGTGATTTTTGATTAAAAAATTTGAAATACTCTAGCACGTCACGTTGTAAATTGACGTGCAAATGGGCATCGGGTTCATCTAGGAGAATTGTGGTTGGTTGATAGCCGTAAAGAAATGCCAAAAGTGTTAAGGTTTGGTGAAAACCACTGCCACCGGCAATAATGTCGTAAGATTTCTTACTTTGTTTATATTCGCAGATAATTTGTGTATCAACGCCTTTTTCATATTGAGGTGGTTTGAGTTCTACCGAAAACCAGTCTGTGGTAAGTTGTTGAATTTCTTGCCAGTCTTGCGGATTGTTTTCCCAAACTCTTAAGAGTAGATTTCTTAACACGCTCCCCGGCTGTGCTTTACCGACTTGTTTGCGTAAGGGGGCATCATCGCGCCATTCTTCATTGTCTTCCAGTCCAGAAAATGGTGGCACATAAGCAATGATTGGCAAACAGTTATTTTTGACGAGTTGTTGAAAATTTTCCCAACCACCCACCGGTATCGCATAAATAGTTTGGGGGGAGGCATAACGTAAATTCATTGCCAATGTGTAAGATTTGCCATTGTGCGCTATCCAAGTCACTTTGATTTCAACTGCAGATACGTTCTTGTTTTTTTTACCCTTTTTGACGGGATAATGACGCTCGGTGCGTTCTTTCCACAAGAGATTAAATTCCGGGAGAGGTAAAGCGGTGAAATTAGGTAAAACAATTTGTATGCTTTTTTTATCCCGTCGTTTGGCACGACGAAATTCATCAAGACAAAATTGCCAAATCGCTAAAGCTTGTAGAATGGTGCTTTTACCACTATTGTTACGCCCCACAAGCAAGTCAAACTGAGCAAATTCATAAGTTTGTCCTGATAGGCTTTTAAAATTGTGTAATGTCAAGTGGGTAATCACAATGTTGTTCAGTTATCAGTTGGAATGGAAGTTTGTAGTAGTGGCTTTAGCCACTGTTTGTAGTAGTGGCTTTAGCCACTGTTTGTAGTAGTGGCTTTAGCCACTGTTTGTAGTAGTGGCTTTAGCCACTGAGGCGATAAATCGCCTACTACAAAATTTTTCTATCTTCTTATGCAATGACTCGTTTGAGCCGTTATTTCATCTTATCCGCAAAATACTGAGCGGCATCCCAATGAAACAAAACCGGTTCCAATTTAAAAAAATCCACACCATGTTCAACGTTCGTTTCATCCCACGTCGGACTGAGTGTCGTCTTACCCACTTTCAGATCGTACACGGCATTGATGAGGTCTGCTATGCGATTATTATCCCGGGATAAATGGGGCGATATCCCCAAAAAGGTTATTATCTGTGGTGAATTTGGCAACTCTATCCTTTGCCACGGATAATGGTCTACTGATAACGTGGTTTTTGGGAAAAAGTTGGGCACTCGAATAGACACCAGCTTAATCGGCAGGGTTGTTGGATCGCCGGCAATGCAGCCCGGCACATTAATATCCGTCGGACAATCTGCGGCAACTAAATAAGAAACCGGGGCTTTACTGGTCACGAACAGGGCATCATATTCACCAGAAATGACTTTAGGCAATGCGGCGACCGGAGAATCGTAAGAAGGTGTAATCTCTTCGATCTTGATGTTATTGACAAGCAACATCGTGATTGCCGTCACAAAACTGCCGGACAACTTTTCACCCATGTTGACTTTTTTGCCAACCAAATCAAGACTGTTCTCAATGCCACTGTTGGTATTAACCAGCAGATGGATATCTTCTGGGTAAAGCGGCATGATGTTTTCGCCATACCAGAAATAACCTCTGAGCAATTCTTCGGAAATGGTTGGCTGGGTTTGGTCAACCGTGACAAAATAGCCACCCACATCGCGTTGCAGAAGGTACATCGCACATTCACCGTTGTATGACTTCATCACGTTATCTAAACTGCCGGCCGTGTGTTTTTCAGTCAAGCTAATTCCTAACGTGGATTTTACCACAGGAATCAGATCCTTAACCACTTTCGTGTACGTCCCGAGTGGGCCAGCACTACAAAAATAAGGTTGCGGTTTGACAACCGGCTTTGGTACAGCGGCAAAATAATGGGCCACTTCAATATTCCAGCCATTCATCGACGCGGCTTTGATGTTGGCAACGGTGCCCGCTTTGTCAAGCCTGGCCCACTTCGCATGATATTTGTCAGCGTAGCTGTCCTTTTTGGCATAAAGTTTATCCAAAAAAGCCCCCAACTGAGTACGCTCAACAGACGGCCCAATGGTCAGTAAAGACCACACGGCGATATTGTTGGTGATATCGCGGTGTAGCCAAGGATAGGTAGTGGCTGGAATGTCGGAAACGGTGTAATCGTGATTGAATACCGGGATGGTTGCCGGAATTAACGTCACATTGGCATCGGCTGGTAAATTCGCCAATGTGGAAATAGGGGCACCCGCCACATAAAATGTGGCATCAAGGCTACCCGCCACGACTTTAGCAACGGCCGTCGCGGGTGCTTCGTAAACATATTCAGGTGCCGAAGCCAGTTGATGGTAAACGTTCAACAACTTGTAGGCCGTGAGAAAAGTCCCAGAGTCTTTTTCACCCAGATTGACTTTTTTGCCGGCGAGATCGGCAACGCTGCTAATACCACTGTCTCGATTAACCAGAATATGCACAAGTTCTGGATAGAGAGCGGCCACGCTCCCCTTGTTCGCACTGAACAACTTAGACTCAGGGGTTGTTTGAAAATCCGCAGCGGATTGTATATAAATATCGCTTTGGACAATGGCTATATCACATTCACCAGAAACGATGCCTTTGGCATTTTCCAAACTACCCACCGTTGACAGGTTTTTCAGTTTGAGGCCCAAGGTTTCTTTGGCAGCCTCTATGATCCCGCCGGCATATTGATAATAAGTGCCGCTGGTAGGCCCGGTACAAATTTTACCAGGCTTCAGTGGTGCCGCTGGTGGTGCCGCCGCGCTACCGATGGGCAGTCCCAGAATGAGCGTGCCGGTTAATACCGGAATAAGAGATAATCTCAGGGGTGTAAAAGGTTTTTTCATTGTCATCAATTTTTTCCAAGTGAAGTAAAGGTTAATTGTACAATTTATTTGGGAAAAAAAAGTTTTTTAACATTTTTACGCTGCCATTAAAAACTTCGGATTTTGTCAAAATTACCTGTACTGGTTTATTCCAGTCTATGGCCCACAAATCCGGGTTATTGAGGTATTAATGTTAAGGGTTTTGAACATTAAACTCGATGATCACGCTTTTTAGAAATCCAAATAAT
>NBMI01000341.1 GCA_002085445.1 Candidatus Parabeggiatoa sp. nov. 2 | reverse complement strand
AAACTTTAGCCTGAAAAGTCATTTCCTATTCAAGCATTTTGAATGGGTTGGGGGAGTTTTGGCTTAAAAATGGGTAAAAACGGGTTTAATAACGATTTTTATCACAAAATACCTTATTCCTCATAATTTAAATAAACAAAATTCGTTAAATTAGGTTAGTCCGCTCTGATATTAAATGACTTTTGCCATATAAAGTTATAAAAAGTCGCCTAAAGGTTTTAAACTTAGTATAGCATAGTCATTATTATAATTTAAAACACGTATTTGTGGAAGTGGAGACTCACAACGCCCGCCCCACCGTACCTCGCCGCACAAAACCCTTATGGCATAAGGCTGCTTAACTTAATGGCATTGAGGTGAAACCTGGGGGAGGCCGTGCAAGAGGCCCCAACCCCGTAGGGGTTGAATGTTAAGAGCCACTGCTGAAACCTGGGGAAGGGCCGGGGAGGGAGAATTAACAATTAATCATTAATCATTAATCATTAATCATTATTTCCCCCCCTTTCCTCTCCATCAACGGAGAGGGTTAGGCTAAAGGTAGGTGAATTTGTCGATTTTGACGAAATAATCTGCAAATTCATTGTGTTATAACTGAAAGATGAGGGAGTAAAAATGAACTCATATCACTTAAAACGTGTTCCGGCAAGACCGGACACGAATTTGGGGCCACCACCCCAAAAACGACTGCGAAACCCTGTTGCCCGTTGGGTAATGATGGGATTACTCGCGCTCTTATCACTGGGCAGTGTAATGCCTACAGCCAGCTTGGCTGACGAAACCATTGATGTGATGGTGGTGTACACCAAGAGTGCTGCTGCAACCTCATCACAAATCAAAATCGATGGAATCCAAATCGATAATATCGATGAGTTGATTTCACAACTTATTGCTAATACTAACAAGAGCTATAGCAATAGTGGTGTGACTCAACAATTGCGTAAGCCTGTTGTTTACAAGGGACAAGTGTCGCCCTCTTACGATGAAAGCAAACCTTGGGACTCCATTTTGAAGGATCTAAAAGATGACCAGATCGCTTTGGTGGATAAGGATAACCAGATAGTTGGTAATGTCCATGAGCTGCGTGATAGACACAAAGCTGATGTCGTTGTTCTTCTGGTTGACAAGGCAAAAGATTGTGGTAAAGCGTATCAAATGGCGGAAGATGATGGGAAGGAATTTGCAGGTTCGGCTTTCGCTGTTGTCAATGTCAATCAAGGTTGTTTAAAGGGTGGAATGGGGGGCTACGCTTTTGCTCAGCAACTTGGACACCTGATGGGTTGTACAGATGATCAGGGTTATAAGCCCACCGGCTTCACTTGTACCATAATGAAACCACGCAAGGGTTTGTGCGGTTACATAACAAAACGGTGCCACAGAACGTTGATGAAAACGTCGGAACTGTCACGATAGAAGTCACTCGTACTGATGGAAAAGATGGCAAAGTTTCTGTGGACTTGAAAGATGTGACTTCATCTACGACTAATCCTGCTACATTAGACAGTGATTATACTGTCGATCCATCTCTTTCTACGACCCTAAATTGGGGGGACTGGGATGACAGTAGTCGGTTTGTCAAAGTGTCTATTATTGATGATAGTCTGACGGAAAGAGAAGAAGAGGCCATCAAGTTTGCGTTGTCTAATGTGACGGGTGGTGCTACTTTGGGTCAACAGGATACGACTCAAGTGAACATCAACTATAACCGGCCCGGCACACTGCAATTCAAAACTGGGCAACAGAGCGTTAGTGTTGATGAAGACGAAGGTACTGTCACTTTTGAAGTCACTCGTACTGATGGTAAAATGGGTAAAATTTCTGTGGACTTGAAAGATGTGACTTCATCTACGACTAATCCTGCTACATTAGGCAGTGATTATACTGTGGCTCCATCTCTTTCTACGACCCTAAATTGGGGGGATTGGGATGACAGTAGTCGGTTTGTCAAAGTGTCTATTATTGATGATGTTCTCATGGAAAATACCGAGTCTTTGAAGTTCGCTTTGTCAAGCGTGACAGGTGATGCTACTTTAGGCAAACAGAAAATCCGTGAAGTGATCATCGAAGATGATGATGGCGCAGACGCGGCTTTTGTGATTGATAATACCGGCAGCATGAGTGAAGAAATTGCCGGTACGCGGGAGGCATTGACCAAATACACACAGAAAATTGTGGACAGTGGAATAAAATCACCTCGCATCAACTTTATGACATTTAGAGATGCCCCATACAGTTGGGGGATCACTGATGATCTGGCTACCGTGCAGAATTGGACTAATAGACTGGTTGCCATTGGGGGTGGTGATTGTCCAGAAGGCTCTGTAGAGGCATTGAATCTTGCCGTACTTAATCTAAAACAGCAGGGGAGAATTTTGTTTTTTACAGATGCCTCTGCACATGCCGGACTCAATATTGACGACACAATCGCTAAATTGAAAGCCAAAAGCATACGAGTTGATGCGATGTTGACTGGCGATTGTGTTAATACCAGACGTGCAGATAGAACGGATGCTGAGAATTTATTCTCGGATAACCATGATACCGCTTCCACAACGCGACGTAGTCCTCGTGATGGCCGTGTTAAAAGCGCACGAGAAGTCTTTTCACGTATCGCGTTTGAAACAGGTGGCTCATTTATATTCATGCCAGAAGTGAATGATGGCACCGCATTAAGTGCGACCAAGTTTGAAAATAGCATTTTTAATGTCATGTCAGGTATAAATGAACCGGTCGTGACTGACATTACCCCAAAAATGGCGATACAAGGTAGTACGTTAGAACTGACCATCAATGCCTCAAATGCCAACTTTAATGACTCCAGTTCGGTCAGTTTTGGAAATGGTATTGTGGTTAATGAAGTCAAACTCATCTCGGCCACACAACTCGTGGCTAATGTCACCGTGCCTTCTGGACTAACGCCCGGCTTTTACGATGTGAGCGTGACAACTCGTTTGGGAACCGAGATTGAAACCGCCGAAGGCCGAGGCGCGTTGCAAGTGATCGCCCCCAGAGGCGTGCCTGAAATATTAAGTGTTGTACCCTTCACGGGTATCAAAGGCACCACCGTGACTGTCAAGATATCGGGTTTCGCCACACAGTTTAATGAAACCTCTCAACTCATTTTAAGTCATGGTATGACTGTAAAAGAGTTGACTGTTCACAGTCCAACCTCTATGACGGCCACCATCGACATTACACCAGAAACCAGTGCCAGTTTGCATAGAGTGCTGGTAAAGACGGGTAGCCAACGCGCCGGTAAACTGAATGCCTTTTTGGTTTTGCCAGAAACGGTTACCAAAAGCGCCGTGCCCAAGATTACCGCCCTAACGCCCTCGCGAGGCGCAATCGGAACCCAGTGGGATATTGAAATTGAAGGAACAGCCACGCACTTTCTGACGGAGGAAAGTTTCTTGGAATTCAGCGGTAGTGGGATGAGTGTGTTGTCTTTTGACGTGATAAGTGCCACACGCGCTACCGCCACCATCGCCATTAACAGCGATGCCGCACTGGGTTATCGTGATGTGTTTATCAATACCGGCGATGAAACAGCAGCAATGCTTAATGGCTTTGAAATATTGCAGCAACCGCCGGAAATCACTCAGGTGACTCCAACAGACGGTGCTCGGGGAGAGACGCTGGAGATTGAAATCATTGCGCAACGCTCCCACTTTTTGGCCGGTAAAAGTGTGGCGACGATTGAAGGTACCGATGTCACCGTACTCTCCACCACGGTCATCAGTCCAACCAAAATCATCGCCAAGATACAGGTTGAGGACTCGGCCAAACTGGGTTGGCGTGATGTTTCTGTCACCACCGGATCAGAGATCGCCACCTTGCGTGATGGATTTGAAGCGGCACCGAAAAAAGCCATACTTCAAGAAGAAACGCCGGAAGAATTAAGGGACCTTTACCTGGTAAATGGGCGTGTCGTTGATAAAGACAACAACCCAATTGAGGGAGTCACGTTGCAAGTAGGCGACGAAACCGCAACAACGAATGCGCTCGGCTATTGGGAAATAGTGGGCCTCGTCAAAGGCGAATACAGCGTTGTTGCCAACAAAGAGGGCTACACGTTTGCGCCAACAGACTTTACCCTCGGTGACAGTGACGACTTTATCGTTGAAGTCAAAGTGGAACCCGCTACAACTGGCTTTGAATTTCAGCAAACCTTCGCGAATCACATTGTCGCTGATGGATTTGTGGATAGAGGAGAATGGCGTGCCGCCGACTATGAAGTTGACCGAGGTGGGCCTAGTAATGGGGCCATGTATGCAATGGGGCGACGCAACTACCCAGTCAACGGCTACAAATACCAGGGCTGTTTCCTGTTTTTGTTACACAATATTGAGTTGCTAACAACCCAATATGAGGCCGATTACAATGTCTTTGACATTTACCCGGCTGATGATCCAAACAACCCAACGTTAACAGTGTGGGTTTTCAATGACATAGATAATCCGGCCAATACCGACGCGGATTGGTTAGAACCCGCCGGCTTGTCTGGGGACTATCCAGAAGAATTGGATGATCGTGGTTTCCTCGTCTACAACCACGAGTTGGATGAATATCGTCACTGGCTACCAGAAGACACGGCCCCGGCCGATGGTGTCTATGATTGGAGTTCCTATTGGGGCCTACATGCTCTCGGTGGATTTAACAATTCCGCCTTTGAGAAAGGGCTACCTGAAGCCATCGACAATGACAATGCCTTATACGAAGTCATCTACCGCGCTGGCGACGTTGAAATGTGTCAGGATGGCCCACAATTACTGCTACGACGCACTGTCAAATACCCTGATGAGAGTGGGCCAACTTTTCCGCCCATCACATACTGGGATGATGAGATAGAGATAAACAAACCTCTCTTAGTCACTCTATCTTCTTTCACGGCCGAGGCGGGAGTTGGAACAGTCACGTTGAACTGGGTAACGGATACTGAAGATGATAACGCCGGGTTTATTGTTTGGAGAGGCCAACCCTTAAACGGGGAATGTACGGCTGATCTCAATAATTACACGGACGTTCAACCGATTAGCTCCTTGGTTGATTCTGAAGGCAATGAAGTATCGGGTGCTGCTTACTCTTACGAAGACACAGAGGTGATGTCTGGAGACACAGTCTGTTATGCGCTAGAGTCGCGTGATTTCAGCGATAACAGTACTTACCATCTGAACGCCATCAGAGCCGCTACAGTGCAGCGTGGATAAACGAATGAATGGTAGTAGGTAGAGTACAGCGAATTAATTACGGAGTACAGCGAATTACGCGGATAAACGAATTATGATGGAGTACAGCGAAACGCCAAAGTTGTACTAATCCCAAGTATCGTTGTACTAATCCCAAATGTCGTTGTACTAATTCGTTTATCCGCGTAATTCGCTGTACTAATCAATTAGTTGCACTAATCAATTCGTTAATCCGCGTAATTCGTTGTACTCCACGTCATCCGTTGTACTCCACGTCATCCGTTGTACTAATCAACCCGTTGTACTAACTACATATAAACAACCACTCTCAGTAAACAAACCATGTTCCATCAAACCTCTCCAATCATCGTAACCCTATTACTTATTGGCCCCCTTTTATCAAATACCGTCCAAGCCGAAAATCAAGAACCTATCAAAAAAACCCAACCCACAAGACACACCAAACAACCTGACACACTACGAATCGAAATCACCGAAGCCGGCATCTACTGGCTATCCTACCAAGACTTAACCGAAGCAGGACTACAACCACAGTGGATAAATCCTCAGCGACTACAACTCTTTAACCAAGGCAAAGAAATCGCAATCCAAGTCATATCTGATCAACAAGATCAATTCAAGCCAGGCGATTACCTCACCTTTTATGCCGAAGGCCTCAACAACACTTTCACCGACACCAATATCTACTGGCTATATTGGCGAAAAAAAGGCCTTGGCAAAAGAATGGCCCTGACTGACGGCACAGTGACTGGACAAAGCGACAAACGCGAGGCCTTTTATGACCATTTTCACCTTGAGCAAAACAAATTTGACGAGATATGGGAAGGAAGCCCCGACACACAAGACTATTGGTTTTGGCAAAGACTCAATGCATCAGACATCAAAGAATATACCATCACCCTTCCCTCACTGCCCGTCGAACAAACGGATGCCATAGTTCGAGTCGGTTTTCGTGGACGCTCAGCGGTTCCAACGCATCCCGATCACCACACCTTGGTTTACTTGAACGA
>NBMI01000340.1 GCA_002085445.1 Candidatus Parabeggiatoa sp. nov. 2 | reverse complement strand
GGGCATGGTGGCACGGTGACACTTCATGCCAATCAGTTGTTAAAGCTCTTCGGTGTTGAACCCACTGATGATTATGGTAGCATCATCAGTGTTGCGACATGGCGAAGCAGTACCGGCAATGCTGGTGAGATCGTTGTTAAAGCCCAAGATGTTCTAATCAGTGATGGGGGCGTTCTTGGTTCTAGTTCGTTCGGTGCCGGTAAAGCGGGCAACATACTACTGGAAGCCACCGGTACCGTGACGATTGTCGGTGCGAATCCAGCCGGCTTTAGTAGTGGGATCAATTCTGATTCAAGTCCCATGATAGCCGGTATTATTGGCGGTGAAGGTGGCAACATCACAATAGTCGCCGAGAGACTGATTCTAAAAGACGGTGGCATGATTGCGGCAGGTTCAATTGCGGCAGACGGCCTTCAAAGCCGTCAAGGTGGCAATATTACCCTTCAGATTCAAGGCGCTGTCGAACTGTCCGGTGTCAATCCTTATGGCGAAAATGCGAAAGGCTTTGGCTCGGGTATTTATACGCAAAGCCACGGTTTTATTGATAATGCCGGTGATGCCGGTTCGATAACATTACAAGCTGGTTCTTTACTGATTAAAGACGGTGCTGTGATTAAAAGCAGCACGAATAATCAAGCTCAAGGAGGCCCTATTAAAATCCATGTCAACGGCACGGCCGTGATAACCGGTGATGCGTCACAGATTCAATTACAAGAACCGGCTGACAGCCAAATAGAATACGTGAAAAGATTTCCACCAACGGATTACAATCAATCAACCAGTGGTATTTATACCCGTTCAGACAGTCAACGTGAACAAGCCGGACATGGTGGCAATATTGAACTGTCGGCCGACAAACTGATTCTGACAGACAAAGCTAAAATCTCAACCTCCAGTGCTGGCGGCGGAAAAGCCGGCCATATCCTGATTGAAGTCAACCAACTTCAACTGGACACGAGTGCGGCCATTACGTCAGAAAGTCAACTTAACAATACCTATCAGTTTGCCAATCTGGCGGAACGCGATAGCCAAGAAGTCATAGTAGGCGATGTCGTCGAAGTCACCAATGTGAGAGATGGCAAGGGCGGTCGTTATATCAGTACTGGCAACCTTCTTATCAGAATAACGCCTGTTTATACGGTGGCTGATATGGCGGCGTTAAATGAACTCACCCATCAATACCACATTCGCAAAAATGATGTGGTTGAAGTGAAAGATGATGGGCATGGCGAATCCGCTCATTTTGTTTATGTTGATACACCATTTCTGATTATTGAAACCAAAAATGATGGCACGGAATCCGTGCGTTTGGTTGATGTTGATGCCTCAGTTGCGAATGTGAATAACTGGGTAAGACTGAGCGATCAAGTCAAAGCCACTTTTGACAATATCGCCCATTTCCAAGAAACAATAGAGAAGAAAAAGGAGGGCCCTATTTTTCAGTCAGGTGATATTATTGAAATCATCGAAGAGGGTGAGGGTGGCAACCGAATCCCTTTAGTAATGCTAAATGTTTTTTTGCACCCAAAGGGATGGCCGCAACTACATATGGAAGTGTTAAACCAATTTACCGTGACTGATCGAGCAGCCTTAGATAAACTGACTGAAACCACTTTTATCGTAGACGGTGCGGTGGCGACAGTGAACGATGTCGGTAATGGAACGCCTTCACGCTTCGTTTATCAAAATGAGGCTTGGATACCCTTTCGGAATCTCCATACTGTGGCTGATATAACGGAGATGAATAATGCGTTGACATTGGCGAAAACCGGCAATATTGCTGAGATAGCTGATGTCGGAAACGGTCAACCGGTCCAGTTTATTTACTCTGGGCGCGAATGGTTACCGTTGAACACGCCGTCAGATGGATTAACGTCTTCTTATCCTGTCGTTGCAAACCGTTCTGAACTTCAGAACCGCGCCGCGAAACCCGGCGATATAGTGAGTGTAGTCGATGCCAGCACTGGCCGATACGATAACTTTTTCTATGCGGATGGCGAGTGGAAAAAACAAGTCAGCGGCGGTGATGCCGGTACCATTAGCCTGACGGTGCATGACAGTGTTTTAATGTCTAATAACAGTGCGATTACAACGGCAGCGGTGAGTGCCGGCGGTGGCGGTATCACTCTCTCAGCGGAGCGTTTAGTCTTCTTAACGGACAGTCAAATCACGACCAGTGTCCAAAAAGGCGCTGGCGATGGTGGTGATTTAACCATTGAAGGCCCACAATTTATCGTGATGAACAGCGGCCAAATCACCGCGCAAGCACATGAAGGTCGTGGTGGGAACATTCATGTCAGTTCTGAGCAGTTAGTCCAATCACCTTGCAGCCGAATCAGTGCCTCTTCCAGACTGGGTATAGATGGTGACGTGACGATTGAGTCTCCGTCGGTCAATTTGGATGATTTTTTAGTGGTGTTGCCAGGGAGAGTGATTGAAAAAGCACAATTCGTCAATTGCGACGTTAACGATATCAGTGAACTGAGTACTTTTGACGTGAAGATGGCTGGTGATGGGATGGCGGAAACGCCGGAGGGGTTTATGGAGTGATTGGGTAGGAACGATTGGAGTCCAAAGCTAAAGCTTTGGGCTCCATTACAACAACATCAGATTAAAGTCACACTCGTTGGAACGACAAGGATTGTTTCTCAAAAAAGCGGGCAACCACAAAGTTTATGATTGCCCCTTTTTAAGGGCGTTTTTAACGACACCTTTTCTTACTATCGGCAATTTTTCTGGCTTTGCCATTAGAAGTTGTCGTTCCAATGAGACAAATTTTGTCATTTTTTAGCCTGATAACCAACAAGATAGATTTTTGTCTATACGTTGGCATAGATTGGCCCTCTTTGAAGATTTCTTCAGTGCCCGCAACTCTGAAAATAAGAGCAATGGGAACTTTTCCTTGGTATCGCCATTCGACCACTTTTCCTGATACATGGACGAATTGACCAGGATTAGCAATGTTCATGACCTCATTCCAAAGATCAACGATGGGCTGATCTCCTTTTTTTATCGCCAGCCAAGTTCTTGCATCTCCGCCTTTAATAAATATCCGGTAATCTTCTCTGCCAGGGCACTCTTCAAGGAAAGAGCCGGTGCCTTCGACAGAAGATTCAATCAGTTTGCAGTCGGTTAAACCGGTATAAGCGGAGCTAAAGCCTTTCGCATAGAGAGGAGTGCTGGTGATAAAAATCAACAACACTATCAAGTTAAGGAATTTCATTAGGGATTTCATTAGGGAATTTTTTTCTCCATTATTAAATTCAACCGTTGGAAAAACAGAACAGGTTTGCCATTAAAAAAAGCCAACTTAACCCATGCTACTGCTGGCTATCGATGGGCGATCAGATCAACAGGCACGCAAGAGATTGAAGTTCTTTAACAGAGCATCACATCATGCCTATACCAGCACGCACGCGAGATTGAGTCTTTATGACACGTTGAATATAGCATCTTTCATGCCAAAATTAAAAAAGTCTTAAATTTTAAATAGATGGGTAAGTTGTTCGATTGTATTGTTCTCAAATAGCTCAGTAATTACGAATAGATTGCGAATAGAAAATTTAAGTTGTTGATTTACTGGCTTTTTCTATTCAAACAGATTGCGAATAGATTGCGAATAGATTGCGAATAGAAATTGAAAGTTTTTGATTTACAATGTTTTTAGTTGATTAATAAATTAGAAATAGATTGCTAATAGCCAACTAGGATGGACAAGCAGGCCGCACACTGGGTTCAATATCCACCCGCTTACCCACCCTTTCACGGTTTGAGTAGGCTTGAGATTTGGTGGACATAAGGACATCAAATTGAAGAAAATGACCACCTTCACCTCACAGCTGGGGTGTTAAATATGGGTTGATTTTGCTCGTTTTTTTCACCCTAATATAAACAACTCCCCAACCCCGAAGGGACGTGGGATTGCCCCTACAAACCGTTATGTAATGTAGGGGCAATCCTTTATGGTTGCCCTCACCCAAAAGCGGTACGATATGGCATTGAGGTGAAACCTGGGGATGGCCGCTTTTACCCAACTTGAGATTGGGTGGGCATAGAAATGACCACCTTCATCTCGCAGCACCGCCTACCTGGCTTGTGTGTATACTTAGCACGGGCATAATCTGTTCACCGCGTGCAGTAGATTCGTGACACCAGTTCCTCAGTGCCACAAAAGTTGTTAACATTTTAAACTAAAAAAAATCGGCTTTTTGAAGTCGGCAAAAATGTTAAAACCTTATTTTTCTTCAATCAATTCAACCTTGAGTGGCGCGTACCGAGTGAACTTCCGATAAAGGTTGTACAAAACAGCCAGAAAAAAACCGTTAACAGCGCCCGAAAAAACAAAAAGAACGTATCTCAAAAGCCAATAGAGATAAGTGGGGACTCCATGATCTATTTTGTATTGGAATTGTTCCACAGATTCAGAAAAATACGAACCCACCATGATGGCTCCTCCAAACAAGGTTAAAAGTATAAGCATGATACCTCCGATAGTAGCGTAGATCATCATGCTCGTTATCATGCAAGATTTGATGCCAATGCGTTGCACCGGTTGTAATGTGGACATGTGTAAAATATTCCTCCTATAAAATAGGTGAGTATAAGGTGAGGATTTGTGAGTGATAAGATATGGCAGATTCCATGCCAAAATAAAAATAGCCTTAAATTTCAACTATATAGATAATAAGTTCAATTGTGTTGTCCTCAAATGGCTAACAAATTGCGAATAGATTACGAATATAAAAATTTCTGTTATTGATTTACCGTCTTTTTATATTCGCATTTGTTAAGAATAGATTGCGAATAGATTGCGAATATAAGTACTAAGCGCAACTCGTTGTACTACCAGTCTAATAGCCAAGAAAGAAATCCGATTTTTTGGAAAAATCGGATTTCTCAATCAATTGAGGGCCATCATTCAAACCAAGTGATTCAATTTCATAACATGGCCCTCAAAAAAACCGTCGATTGAGTGTAACTCATTGCGCCTAGTACAACGGATTGAGTACAACGGATTACGCGGATAAGCGAATCAAGAGTCGAGTATAGTACAACTACACAAGCGCGGATAAGCGAATTAAGTCTATAATTGAGTACAACTCATTGCGCTAAGCCTAGTACAGCGAATTACGCGGATAAGCGAATTAAGACTATAATATTAATTATTGATAACTGAAAAACTGATAACTGAAAATTATGTCATTACCTTCATTCTTACAAATCAGCCTTAGTTCGTTATTAGACAGTCCTGCTGTCGTCGAGCTCGCGGCACGCGCCGGTGATAAGGCAGTTGTGATTCTCAAGAATCACTTTACCTTATCATCCAAAGAAATAAACGACGCGATTCAAAACAGCTACGGCTACGCCCTTACCACCATCGCGGCTGGGCTAGCGGCCCCAGAACAAAAATTAGCCTTTCTCCAAAAACTTAGGCATTCTAAGTTAGAACGGGAGTTTTCTGACAAAATAGCGATCAATTACTTACAACCGTTTTTGAACTCTTCTCATTTTCAGCAAGATTCTATCTCTTCTGAAACTGGGGAAATGTCGGCCAATTTCGGAGCGAATGCGATTAAAAATTGTCAGGTATTAATCCCTTACAAAAAACAATTGTTTCAGGATGCGGCGGAATCGGCACTCACAGAGGCCGATTTGACGGCTATCATTAGCTATAAAGGCCCTATTTCTATTACGGATTTAGTCCTAAAACAGTTGGAAAAAGTCCGCCCTAGCGAAAAATGCGAAGATTGGGATGATTTTATCACTTTTCTGCGCTATAAAGATTTGTTAGGCAATGCCATCCTATTTTTCTTTCATGAGCAATTGCGCCAACATCCGCGTGTTAAAGAAACGTTTGCGGCTTTGCAACGCGCTGGTTTGTGGGTGGATGTGCGTGATATTAAAACCGCTCAACAAAGTCTGACGGCGACGCTTGAGCAACAGCATGGTGAGTTGTTGCGGCAGTTAGATGAGCAAAAACAGCTGATGGCGGTGGCGATGCAAGCTAATGATTTTATTCAGATGGGCGAAATCGGGCAAGCGTTGCCGGGTTTGCAGCAGCAAGCGACTGCGATTGAGCGTGATTTAAAACAAGTGTCTGTGATTTTGCAAAAAGCGCAAGCCGCTTGGCAGCAAAGTCATGAGCAGTTATTGCAGTTATCGGCTATTTTAAAATGTGGGCGGTTTTGATAACTGAAAAAGTTGAGGTGCTGTTAACCTGGTTGGATGAGTTGATGCCGTTGGTAAAAGGCATGGATGAAAAGTTGGATAGGATTTTGGAGGCGATGGCGCAAATGGGTTTGTCGCCGCAAGTCAGCGTGCATCATGAGTTCACTTATTATGATAGTGCGCGGTTGCGTCAGCTTGAGGATGAGATTGCGCTGTTAAAACCGTCGCTTAGGAAAAATCCACGGTATCAAAGTCAGGTGGCGATTATTGAGGGCAGTATTTTGTCGTCACGAGGTGATTTGGAAAAGGCGAAGCAAAAATTTTTGCGAGCACTTGAGAGTGCGCCGTCAGATGAGAAACGGGCTTTAGCTTATTTTAATTTGTTTCAAGTCTATTTGCGCGACAAAGATTATGCCAACGCGTTAGCGGCGTTACAAGAAGCATACTCTATTAATGTTTGGCAATATGCGCTGCATGATGTGGAGAAATATCCGCTAGTGAGTATTTTAGGGGCTGGCGGTATGGGCTGCGTGTTTTTGTGTCAGGATCAATGGCGTAAAAAGCCTGTTGTTGTTAAAACGTTTTGGGAAGGGCGCAAGGGGCGGCGAGATGAGGTGTTTAAGGAGCCGATTATTATGCACAATTTGCAAAGTGCGTATACGCCTAAACCGTTGGATTGTGGTTTTGTGAATGCCGGCAATCAGGAACGCCCTTATTTTGTGACTGAGTATGTTGAGGGTGCTATCGATAGCGAAGCTTGGATCAAAAAATACGGTAAGCTGGGTTTATTGACAGGGCTAAAAGTGCTGTTGCAAATTGCCGAAGGCTTAGCCGTTGCTCATGATGCTGGGGTTTTTCATTTGGATTTGAAGCCGGCTAATTTGCTTTTTAAGCCGACTGAAGATGGCTTAATGGTAAAAATCATTGATTTTGGGTTAGCGCGGGTGGCGACGTCGCTTAAGCAACAAGCGGCGTTGACGCAAACGCGCAGTCATAAAACACAGCTTGCACAACAGGTTTTTGGTACGCTTGATTATGCGCCGCCGGAGCAATTGGGTGAAACTGATTATGGGCAACCGACGGCTAAGAGCGATATTTATGCATTTGGTACGACGGCGTATCATTTGTTAAGCGGAGAAAGCCCTTGGTTTCCGCATCCCGATGATTTGCCTGATGTGCCTGAATTGCAAAGATTGTTATTGGCGTGTTTTAAAAAACATCCCGATAAACGCCCGACGATACAAAACGTTATTACGCAGCTATCTCGTTTGTTGGACAAACTTGATAAAACGTGGATTGAAAAGCGTACACGCGCTGCGGAAATGGCTCGGCAAAAAACGGATGATGAAAAAAGCCGCACACGCGAAGCCGAAATAGCGCGACAAAAAGCCGAGGAAGAGAAAAAAGGCCAACTTTTCAGTTTTGAAATCGCCATTGTTGACGCTAAAGGCAAAATCATCCGCAACGAGCCTAAACAAGCTCGTTATCAAATCGAGTTGACGCTAAAGGCAAAATCATCCGCAACGAGCCTAAACAAGCTCGTTATCAAATCGAAGACTTGGGCAACGGATTACCCAAGCGCAATGGCAAGCGGTGATGGGTAATAATCCTTCTCACTTCAAACGTTTTTGGTTCAAAAGATCGAAAAATCGCCCGGTGGAAATGGTTTCATGCTTTTTTACCGCGCGAAGCGCGGACGCTATTTTTTTAGGAGTGCCTACATGCGGGCTGTCGGGTTGTTGTGGGTGGGTTAGGTGGTTTTTTTTTTGCCCACCACTAGAATGGATGGGCGAATTGAGTTTGACTGGCGGGTAGTACTTAGGATGACGGACGGATTAACGGATTGGGTATGATGGTGCTGAGTCTACTACAACGAATTACGCTTAGTACAACGAATTACGCGGATGAGCGAATTAAGAGTCAAGTATAGTACAACTGATAATTCCAAACACCAGCACGAACTAATCCTTTATTATAACGAATCCCTGTAGTTGCTTTTAAAGCCAAACACTAGCACGATCTAATCTGTTATTATAACGAAACGGAGTTCAGCGGAGCTAATCCCTGTAGTTGGCTTTATGGCCCCCAAACCACTACCAATAACCTACAAAAAGAATGGTCAAAATGACTTTAAATAACTACAAGGACTACAACAATTCGATGGGTTTAGCAAAGCACACAGGCGAAGCGATCAATGCCACACAGTTTGCGGAATTAGAAACAAATAATCCCCCCCGCCTTTGGTAAAGCCGTCAATCCTGAATTTACCAGTCCCCTTTAGGGGACTTTAGCTTTGAGACAACGGCTTTACCAAAGGCTCTTTCTCGTTTATTTCTTAACTTAATGGCATTGAGGTAGAGCTTTGCTACACCCACCAGTCATAAAAAACCGTCTGTCTGAATCAGAATTGACGGCATTTAAGAGAATAAAAAACAGGTGATTTTGTCGAATATTTTTTAAGTGGTTATTTGGGAGAGTCTGGTTTGGGAGCCATAAACGACTTTGAATGCTTTAAAATCAAACACTGGCCCTCAAACTTTGAATGCTTTAAAATCAAACACTGGCCCTCAAATCGCTTATAATAGTTATACTTTTTGTAGCTTCTTAATTCGTTTATCCGCGCAATTCGTTGTACTCAGCAATACGAATTGTACTCAACCCAGTCCAATATGGCTGGTTTGGGGGCCATAAACGACTTTGAATGCTTTAAAATCAAACACTGGCCCTCAAATCGCTTATAATAGTTATACTTTTTGTAGCTTCTTAATTCGTTTATCCGCGCAATTCG
>NBMI01000339.1 GCA_002085445.1 Candidatus Parabeggiatoa sp. nov. 2 | reverse complement strand
CCAGTTGGTTAGCAACTTGTCGCACTGTTCCATTGTCTGCGTAGTACCTTAAGGTATTTGGGTGCAAACCCAAGATTTTACTTGGCGAATTTACCGCTAACATAGCTCATTGGCAAAACTCTTTAATTAAACAAGTATCGTTATAAGGCTAAAACCCAAAATATCAAGCTTTATTTGTGAAGTTTTGTGAAGTTTTGTGAAGTTTTGTGGTACTATGCCTCAGCCTCATCCACTAACACCAGCGGCGGATAATGAGATTTTTCTTTGACATCATTGGCCCATTGCGATAACAGATTGGCCGCTTGTTCTGGCTCATTAGGGGCCTGTTGTTGAGTTATCTTATTGATAAATAACGCTAAATCACCGGCATCGGCCCCTTCACCGCTGACATAAATCACTGGCCGCTCTTGCGCTATCAGCATTTGTTCCCAGGTTTGCAGGACTGATGTTTTACCAATACGCCTATCACCGACAAGAGACACACTTTCGTCCTTGTCTAAGTGATTGGCTAATTGCTTTAACAAGCGCTGGCGGCCGACAAACTGGGGCGGCGTAACAGGAGTCCAAGGTGTGTAGGGATTAAAAGGCAAAACACGTCTTGTTATTAGCTTGCTTACCAACACAAATAGGCCCAAAATTACAGAAATAATCCCAAAAATGACCAACGCGATAATAAGGCTAGAAACTAAGCAAAATTGTAATCCGACGAAAATACTAACAATTGTTGCTAACATACTAACAACCGTGATGGCAATATCAATGACAGTGAGCGTCTTGTCACTAATGGGTTTATCAGTAAAAGTATTTAACAATTTAGCGAGTGGTTTTTTGAATATCATAAGCTTATACCAAATTAAGCGATACTATACACCGTCATCCTTGTATGTAGTGGCTTTTCAACACGGAATTCACAAAATACCACAGAATCTCACTTCAGTCATAAAGCCAAAGGAATTCTCTGTGAAACTCCGTGTCTGAAGTGTTGAATAATCAAGGAACGCTAAGTCTTAATTCCTTTATCCGCGCAATTCGCTGTACTCAAGATTGAGGGCCATGTTTTCAAATTGATTTGGTAAAAAATTTATAATGGGTTATTAGAAAATAGTTTCTACATAAAACGGTTTGAGGGCCATGCTGTCGAATTGATTTTGTTGAATTGATTGAAGGCCCTATAATTTAACGCTGGAAGAAGTTAAGGAGTTATATCATCAGTATCAACAAGAAAGTGGTCAAGCCATTTCCGCTGCCGTGGTAGACAAAGTCTATCAGTCCACCAAAGGACAGCCCGGTTTGGTTTCAGGGTTTGGAGAACTGCTGACGGAAAAGTACAATCCCGGCTCTCAGCAAATGATTGAGATGGACACTTGGAAACGGGTTTGGTATGGGTGCAATTCGTCTCATCAAAAAATATAAATTAACCTTTAAATATCAAAGAGAACTATTTTTGAGTCAGTTTGGCAGTCGTCCAAACTAACGTTTGGCAGTGCCAGAGAAAGTTCGTCGGGTGAGTAAACCTAAGTACAACGAATTACGCTTAGTACAACGAATTACGCTTAGTACAACGAATTACGCGGATAAACGAATTAAAGATGAGTGCAACTAATTACGCTTAGTACAATTAATTACGGCCCGATAAACGAATTAAAACCAGGCTTGGCGTGTTTATCATTGAGTGATAATCTCATAAAAAAGCAAACTTTCGTGGCTATTTTATAAAAATTCCATCCTATTATCACAAATAATCAAGGAACGTCAAGTCTTAATTCGTTTATCCGCGTAATTCGTTGTACTCAGTCACGCGTAATTCGCTGTACTCAATGCCATTAAGTTAAGCAATAAAACACCTACAAAAAGTATCGTTAATGAAGTGCGACAGTGGGCCATAAGTTAATTTGAAACCTTCCACGTCGGCAAAAGTTTCGCGGAGCGAAACTTTTGCCGACGTAAGTATTTTATGGCCCTCAAAATAGAAAAGTCCAAAAACGCGCAATTAATTCTGTCAGAAATTGTCCACACTATCTAGTACAACGATATAGTACAACGAATTTAGAAATTAAGGAATTAAAAGCCAAGATGCTTTTCTATTGGATAGTACTTAATCATCTAATATTTTGGGTGCGTCCCACTTGTCCTGCTGCTTGAAAGAAGGCATCAATAAAGTTAATCTAATCAATTTGAAAACCTGGCCCCTAAAAAACCTTCAACTGTGGTATGCGATTGCGATTAATAAAAACTTACCACATCAATTTGAAAACCTGGCCCCCAAAGCTTACCAAAAGAGTTCCAAAACTTATATTTATTCCTATCCGTTTTTTTCGCGTATCCGTTGTACTCAATATCGGTACTCAAGATTGATAATGACTTTTGGGAATGCGCCCAGAACAAACTCATCTAGGCATTTCTCTAACCATCCACATTTTTATCCGTTTATCCACGTCATCCGTTGTACTACTTACTTTCTAAAAGTCCTACAGAAGCTCTACAGACTTCCTATCGGGGTTATCTCGCTCCGCTCGTTACTGCGTTTGACGCGTCGTGGCACATTTTCCACAGGTTTTCCTTAAGTGATGAAAAGGAGGTTCCTTTGGTTCTAAAACTTGATCCCATTTTTATTCCTTTTGAAGTATTTTAAAAAGTATTCTTTAATTATCTCGCTCCGCTCGTTACTACGTTTCATTAATCATTAATCATTAATCATTAATCATTAATCATTTTCACTACCCCAGACGCAAGCCAAACTGCCAAACTAAAGTTTGGACTCCTAACTGCCAAACTAAAGTTTGGACTCCTAATTGAATTAACGGAGATAGACGCTCATAGCGTGATTAGAAGAACTAAAATTTAAGTATTCTTTAATTATCTCGCTCCGCTCGTTACTACGTTTCATTAATCATTAATCATTAATCATTAATCATTAATCATTTTTACCACCCCAGACGCAAGCCAAACTGCCAAACTAAAGTTTGGACTCCTAACTGCCAAACTAAAGTTTGGACTCCTAATTGAATTAACGGATATAGACGCTCATAGCGTGATTAGAAGAACTATAATTAAATCGGCTAAGTCTTTGATTGTCTATGAACAATCCATATTTATTACAATTCGCATGGTAGAGTAGAGTCGGATAACCTCCACTACTCGGCTTACACCAATAAGCCGTGCTGTCATGTTCTGTCCCTTGCCAATGAGCACTGGCGGTTCTACCCGTGAGCTCCTTAGGATCGTTAAGATTTTGCAATGCTCTTAACCTCTGAATCGGAAACTTATCGACGCTCTTAATAAAACGGCTGGGTTTGTCAGCGTCAATAATGAGTATCTCAGTTGCTTGAGCCGCTAGAACACGCACAATCTGCTCTGGAAAATAACGCGCTGAGCGGGGTGTCACTTCGGTGGCGCTTTTGAGTTCTTGTTGATTAGCATTGGTGGCATAGACTAGCGACCAACCGCCGCCCTGCAAGTCCATGTTGCAGTAGATATTCAACGGTTTATCACCTTGTAGCCCTTCAACCCTAATAGAATACAAACCACTCACTTTCGTGGGTTCTTGTTGGTGAAGGTTTCGGCAACTTTGGGGTAGCTGATAGGCTGCTCGTTTCAACGCATCAAGCTGGCGTTGTTGGAGTTGTATCAGGGTTTCGAGATCGCTGATGCGTTTTTGAAGCGGCTCAATTTGGGATTGATGCAATTTATCTAATTTCTCTTGTTGATTGCGTTGTTGGCGTTGTATCAGGGTTTCGAGATCGCGGAGGCGTTTTTGAAGCTGGTCGATTTGGGCTTGGTATAGTTTATCTCGTTGAGCGGTTAAATCCATCCCTCTTTTATCGAGACATGAAAGAGTATCATAATAGCTTTTGTTGTGTTGAAAACAAGCTGTTGTTTCCGCCGCCGCGACAAGCGGGGAAGTCATAGCCAGCGATAATAGAACGGTAAGCGTTTTTTTCATGGTATTCTCCTCTATAGGTGAGTGAAATACGAAATGGGTACAACTGACAGGCAAACCTGACAGGTTTAGTTTGGGGTGGTGATAGGTGAGTGAAATACGAAATGGGTACAACTGACAGGCAAACCTGACAGGTTTAGTTTGGGGTGGTGAAAATCAGGTTCTGTGATTTATCAAAAGTTGATCCCGCCTCATGAAAAACAATAAGTTATGAATTTGTTTTTCATTAACAACTCACAACTCACAATTCACAATTCACAATTCACCCAGCAATATTATATGAAGCCAGTGTATTCAGATCATGCTGTAAATCGGCTACAAATTTTTTCTGATCGTTTTCAGGTACATTTTTGGTTAGATAATTGTTGATATATTCTTCCTGTGCCGAATCATACAGTTGTTGTGTAACAATATCGGCAATGAGTTGACGACGTGGTTGGCGGTATTTGACTCGTAAGGTGTCAATCCCTAATGATTTGGCTCGGGTTTCGTAATGCTTGCAACTACGCAGATAGGACCAAACATAAAGCTGTGCCAATGGCTCGATTTGGTTGAGCTCATAGCATGAAATCAGTGCTGAGTTGTAATCATCAATTGTAATGTCATTAAATGAAACCGGAACGAGGTTATGGCGAACCAACGGAATATTTGCGGTAAGCCGTGCCGTTCGTTTGTTGACATCAATAAAGGCTTGTAGATAGGAAAGATGTACCAGCAGAAAAAAACTTTGTTCATAAGGTGCCTGTATTTGCTGAGCTATGGAAACAATACGATTGAGTTGTGTTGTGAGTCGTTGTTTTCCTTCCAATGGGATATAGGTTGATAAGGATATTCTGACACCCATCTCACGGATTTGCCCGGCTTCTTCAGGTTGAAGAAGTCCATCTGCTAATAAATAATGCAGTGAGCGGATATTATCAACATTAATTTCCAGACGATTGATACCGTCCACCAGAAAACGTATTGCTTCCTTATGATTAAGGAGCATCACGGTTTCCATATCCAACTTGTTTGCCGCTATTTTGCCTTCTAATAGTAACTTTTCAGTATCAGCGAGGGTATAGGTATTTCCTTCCAGCCGTGCCGAGTTATAAGATAGGTTGATTAGCAAGTGATTGAAAATCTTGCGTGCGTAGGTTCCAGCCGGCAATTCATCCATTAATGGTTTGCCCTGCTGCTGCAAAAGCTGACGTTGTTCTACAGATAAATAATAAGTCTGGCTTGGTTGATAGGCTTCTAACCAATCTGCATTGTAGCTACAAGGGGCACGCTTGATCAATGGTTGGCGTATTTGATCAATGAGAGTCTGGTTTTCTGCTGTAAAAATAAAGCCTGAATCACTGAAATCAAGGTCACTCACTGGCCGGTTTTCTCGGATGGAAATCGGAAAATACCGTATTCCTTTGTTTTTACCTTGCGATTCAACCAAACCCAATTCAATCAGTTGTTGTAAACGACGGCGAATGGTGCGGTTTGATACATTCTCAGAGACATTCAGTTTTTCCGACAGTTCTGAAATAGCTGCTGGATGGCTGAATGTTTTCAGTAATGTCAGGAGTGATTGCAGTTTTTGGTTCATATCGGACAACTATTGGCAGTATATCGGACAAAACACCATTTATCGGACAGATTTCGGACATTTTGGGCTAAGCGAAATTGTGACGTAAACGAATTGAGTGAATTTAATCACATCAGAACAATATCATTTTCAATGCGAATTAAGGGTTGAATTAATTATTATGAAATCAAGGATTTATAAAAACTTCTGATTGAGAAGTTATAGAAGTCATTAAGAATTAAGAAATCCTATTTTTCAAAAAAATCGGATTTCTTTTATGTTAATATCTCTTGCGTCAAAGCGCGTCAAAGCGCGTTTATTTTTGGGAAGTCTGTGAATATCCGTTACATTTACTCGTCGTCAGGGACGCAATCAGTTTGTAGTAGTCGCTTTAGCGACTTAAAGTTTGTAGTAATCAGTTTGTAGGCTAAAGCGCCTACTACTAACTTAGGCGCTAAAGCGCCTACTACTAACTAAGGCGCTAAAGCGCCTACTACTAACTTAGGCGCTAAAGCGCCTACTACTAACTTAGGCGCTAAAGCGCCTACTACAAACGACTTTAGCCGTTGGCGTTGAAAGGGTGAATATATTATCCGATTTTTTTTGACTTGACTATGATTTCTCAAGTGGCTCAACAAGAAATCTTTTGGAAAAATTTCTATACAGTATGGATATTTTATATCCAATTTTGTGGCAGTTGAGAAAGGATATCTTCGGCGATTTTCTTAAAAAAAGCACGAATCGTCGTAAAAAACTCAGCAGGTTTACCCTCTTTATCAAAAAGAAACTGTTTTGCGAGCGCTATTTGTGATTGCTTGATTTGTTCGTATGATGCATTATCACCTAGACTATGTAATGCGTTTTCAGAGGCTTCTTTTAATTTACTTATGACTTTTCGCCGTGCATCAATAAGCCGATCACAGTTTAAATTTAACGCATTGATAGTATTTTTGGCTCTGTCTGTAATCTCATTTTCACCGATTTGTTTTCTGTTTTCAGACAGTTCTCCAGCATGTTCTCCATTAATTGTCACCCTAAAAACAGCAGGACTTTCAGGGATATCGCTTGGTTTCAAAATCTTAATCACTTCATAGTTGTTATGTAGTTCTTTTAAAAGGCACAAATCAGGTACTTTCTCACTTTTAGGTGCATCACAGCTTTCATTTCCCTTATCGGCCCAATAAAACTTAGATTTATCTGGCATCATTACGACATAATTTTTTTGTGTACCTCCCTGACAAGCACCCAATAAATTAATGCTCTCTAATGTCCAATTAAAACGGCCGTTTTTGTCAAAAGACTTAGGACAAAAATGTTCTATTCTGGGCGGATAATTTTTATATTCTGTTAACTCAGTTTCGCAATAAGCACATAAACCATGCTGTATCTCAACTAATGCTTCTCTAAGTTCTTCATAAGCGGCTTCACCCTGAGCATTTTTATAAGCTTGATAGTTCCTGAATTCATCCCAATTTCGTTCATGAGGATACTGACGAAAAAACGCGTCAAGCCCATCAGGGCGTTGTTGTAATTGTTTAACTTTCTTCATGACCCTTTTTACCGCTGATGACTTGACGACGACGAATTTCCATCTTGGCACTGATTAACTCAGGTTCATCTGGAGACAATTCATATAAACGTTTTTTGATTTTCTTGGCTATTTCGCTATCCCACTCGTCTTCTTCAATCAATTCATAGTAGCGATTCAATAATTTGGTAAACGTGTTATGACGAGGGCGCTCACTGCCTTCCATCACGCGCTCCAACACCCGACCACTTTTTGCCCCGTAAGTGTAAGAACTCACCGGTTGAGCACGAATAGTGCCATCAGTACGAAACAAGCGCACAACATTCTCTGGTTTAACAGAAGTCACCAATTCATCACTGTGAGTCGTCACAATAAACTGAGTATTCGGAAACACTTTCAGTAACGAAGCGATGGGGCGTTCATCAGAGCTTTCAATGTCCTCTTCATCAATCGCCACTATTTGTTGTTGCCAATTAGGATGCAAATGCAAGTCTACTTCGTCAATTAACACAATGGCTTCCGTTTGCAAAATGTTGGCGTTTAAATGAGGATTCGCAACTGCCATACGGCGTGCCAAATCAGCGACGAGTGCCCAAGTTGTTCGATAACCATCGCTCAATTGCTCGAGTAGCAAAGTTTCTGTTGGCTCTTGCTTATATTTAAAATCGACTAAAAGCCGAGTGGGTTTAGGAATTGTGCGTAAATGGGTACATCCCGGCAATAAGAGTTCCTGTGCCTCTCGAACCGTTTGAAGTACTGGGGAACGATATTTGTCATCATATTCAAGTCTATTCCGACGTTCAATATCTTCTTCTTCAGCAAACCAGTTTTTGACATCATTAAAACGAGAAATGCCAGTCAATGAATTATTGAGTGCATTAAAACGCCCAGTGTTTTTTTTACTACCACCACGAGGCTTAGTTTCCGAGGATAAAATCGCTCTGTTAGTCCCATAATAAGCCACTATCGGTAGTTCACGTTTTTGAGTCTTTTTTTCTGAGAGAATTATATTTTGAGACATCCCATAAAAGACCTTCTAGGGTTTCAAGCGTTATTCTCATGTAAAGTGCTTGTTCCGATTGGTTCTTTAACGAGCCTGATAAGGCAAAATTTTCACTCAATGTGGGCATGTATTGATGAATATCATCATCACTCGCGCCTTTTCCTTTCACGCTAAAATAACTCGGTATGATACCCAATCCGGTTGCTAAAGCTTCCAAAATCGTTGTTTTTCCGTTGGCATTATCTCCAACTAAAATGGTTAATCTGGGATGTAGCGGCAAAAACATCTCATCTCTAATACCTCTAAAATTCTCAATTTTGACATATTTCAATTTCATATCAGAGTTTCCTTATCATTTTTATCTTGGACGTCTAAAAGCCCGGAGTCCAAGATTTATCTTGGACGTCTATTTGTCCGGAAAACGGGATTGTGGAACAACCCTCGTGTGGGCCATGCTGACGCTTGTTCGCAATCACATTTTCAATGAAAGTGCCACAAGTGTAGGCCACGACGACCTAATTTGGGGGCCATAAAACATTTTGAATGTTTTCAAATCAAATCATGGCCCACAAAATGAAATAAACGCAAAAGACGTAAAAGACGCAAGAGACAACCAAATAAACTTGCGTCTGCAAGCGTCACTAGCGTGCGTTAAAATCTTTGATTTCATAATAATTAATTCAACCCTTAATACCGCATTAATACTTTCACTGCTGATCGGAAAAGCCGGTTTGATAGGTTCTAACCACTGCGTCCTTTCATCAATTCCCACCGGTTCACCGAGACTTTTCATTAACCCTTGTTCCAAAAACCACAACACCTGTTGTGTCAAAGAACGGCGATGATGGGCAGCTTCCCGTTTAAGTCTCCTGTATAATTGTTCAGGGATATTTTCAATTGTTAATGTAGACATCATACTTTGCTTACTTTTTTTTCAACTCCCAAGATAAATATTGAATTCCAGTTTTATAACGACAGGGATTATATTTTATAACGGATTGATAAGAATTTCTGTCATTGGGTGTTATTATTTTTTTTATAATAGATATGTTACAAAAAAATCCGTTATAAAATAGAACATTTATAATGCGAATTAAGGGTTAAATTTAATCTTATAAAATCAATAAATTATAAAAACATTTCCATTGAAAGTGATTTTAGAAATATTTGTTCATTATACATTTTTCATTTTTCATTCTTAATTCGCATTTATAGTTATTTACAAACCAATCCCAAGAGTGATGAGAAGTTTTTTCGTTGGGTGTGATTGTGTTTTTTCTAATATCTCTTATATAAAAATCAGTAGGGTGGGTAAGCCAATGCCATTAAGTTAAGGATAACTGACTGATTTTATTCAAGTCGTACAGTCGTACCGCGTTACGATATGGCATTGGGGCAAGTAATCCCAGGGCAACCACAACGGATTGCCCCTACGAGAGTTATGGTACCAAATGCCGAGGTAAATAGATATACTTATTGGTGCTGCCTGGCGGCGTGTAATACCAAGATTTGGCGCGACTGCGGTGCATCAGGCAAGACTTGACATCGTTCGGAATCATTACTCACCGGCAAAATATCCGCAATCCCGCTCAGTTCGGCAATGGTTTTATTTTCCAGTTCGCGCCCCATGAGCCACTTGCGGGCATATTGACATAGTTGGCGGGTATTCATCTCTTCCAATTTTTGCAGCCAATCATCATTGCCGCTCACTTGAGCTAAGACTGCAACATATTGAACTCGCGCGCTTCAATGACAATGACTTCGCGAAAAGTTGGGTAACTATGATAGCTGTATTGTTTATTCGCATAGCCTTCAACAAAGGCGAGGGCATTGATCGCATTAATATCCGTCGCGGTGATGCCATGCTGTTGGAATGCCGCCTCTAAGCCAGCTTGGCTAATCAGGGTATTGGAGTCTACCTTCGCGATTTGGGCTGTCGTTTTCGGGGTTTCCTTAGCGTCAGCCTCTTTAGCGTCAGCCGTTTCCGTACTTTTCGCCTTAGGCGTCGCAACGGTTAAACGGTTTGCCAGTAATCGGAGGCGGCTGTTAATGGAGTTTTGTAGATCGCCAATCGTTTTGTAAATCTGTTCCTGTAACTTTTTTCGTTGCGCCGTTCTTTGGGCTTCTTCGCCTTTGGCTTTCACATGCAAATCAATGATGCGCTGCGGATAGGTGAGTTCCGTGAGGCTGCCTTTAAAACGGCGAAACAGAATGGACTTGGTTAACGGGGTAAACAGTGCCCAGATAGGGGTATAATCCCAGTAGTCCAGTTGACGACTATCCTGTCCCATCGCCGCCAATATCTGCGCCGGTTTTTCTGTGGCTTTTTTTAACGCCGATTCGACTAATAATAATTGAGGCGATTCTTGACGAGGGCCAGGCTCATCAGTGAGCAGCACAATGGCTCGTAAGGCATGTTCGCGCCAGTAACGGGATTTCGGATCTGTAATGACTTTATATAAAGCACCGTACAGATTTTCATTTTTGCCGCCCAGGGCAAAATCCATTTGGCGGTGAATCTCTTCCCGATCCTCCGGAAGTTTGAGGTTACTGAAGATAGTCTCGCTTTCTTCAGCATAAGCGATCATGCTAACTCGGATATCCAGGCTGGTACTGATGGATTGTCCACCACCGGCCGTTTGAATCACAAAGTGACTTTGACGATGCTTTCTAGATATCTGTGTACACAGTTTATCGATAAAAGTCCGTACCTCGGCAATCACGTTGGCCATGGAGTCGCTGCGATCAACGACAAAGACTAAATCTACGGCGCGAAGATCGTCAATAAGACGACGCAACTTTGTCATAATGGCACGCAACTGATCGTCGCTCAAGGTCAATTTTGAGGTGCCGATGGTAGCTACTTGGTACCAACCGGTTTTTTCATTGAAGCCTTTCACGTAGTAACGAGGTAGCATCAAATCGAGTCCAAATGGGCCAAAACGCACTTGCAAAGCTTCATCCGCACGGCCTTCGCGCACTGCTGGTTGGGCTAAGGCAAGATTTTCCTCGGCCAAAACCGGGCTATCTTCGCGAGGTTCCGCATATATGCGGGCCGGTTGATTATCATTAAAACGATCTTTCAAGGCTTGGCGCTCGGTGTTGTATTCGAGTGCGACATTGGTGGCCCACTCGGTGACTTCATATTTAGGGATCCAACCGAGCAGGGTATCTTGGGCATCTTGACTGGTGCTGGCATCGGTTGCGAAAATGTTGGACTTGACCGTCAAATGGCTAGAATGCCCTAACAGATACCAGAGTTGCCCCTCAAACGCTTCAATGGCATAGACATAACGCCATAAGTGTTTTAAGGATCCCAAGTCAAATTCACTGAGTTTTTCGCCCTTGATAATTTTACCGTCGGGAG
>NBMI01000338.1 GCA_002085445.1 Candidatus Parabeggiatoa sp. nov. 2 | reverse complement strand
AGCTAAAGTCCCCTAAAGGGGACTGGTAAATTCCGGATTTTTTCATAAGCACACGATATGGCATTGAGTCTTCAGTGCCCTTTAGGGCACTTCAGCTATTAGACAAGTTGGCGGGGGGGATTATTTCTTTCTAATTCCGCAAACTGTGTGGCATTGGGGCGTTGCCCCTGGCTTTAATAATACGCCCCGTTGGGGCTAGTGCAAGACAGCGGAAATACCTAGACCACTTCAGCTAAAGTACCCTAAAGGGCACTGCAAGAGGCTCAGTAGGCTTTAGCCTACTTTCGCTTTTAGACAACGGCTTTAGCCGTTGGCGTTGGGGTGGTATGGATCCTTCCGCGATCCTGCACTAGGTTTTAAAGCCCCTTTGGTACGAGATTAATATAGCCAAGGGCAACGCCCTTGGAGCTTTAATAATCAATGCCATTGGGCGAACACGATAGATAGCCCCGAAAGTCCCTGAAGACGCGGGTTTTTGTAGGGGCATTCTTTAGTGTCTGCCCTTACCTGTGTGTCTGCCCTTTGTGAAATGATTTACCTGAAAATCTATATCAACAAAATCCGTTAGAATCAGAAAATCTCAACACTGTGCAGTCTATAAATCCTTTATTATCTAGAATTCTTGTAGTTACTGATTACGGATAAACAAAAATGGACAATACCGTTATTTATGCCACTGTAACATATTTACTCATCTTCCGCCTCGCCATTGTGATATTAGGCGGTCTCAGTATCGTACTTGGCTACCGCTTATTTGTGAAAGGTATTTTTCAATCCGATTCTGGAAGCGGCAGCGAAGCCAGTGAACTGGATGCCAAAATCGGGGATATGAGTTTCACTTTGAAAAATGCGGCCCCCGGGACTTTTTTTGCAGCCTTTGGCGTTATTATAGTCACGGCCACCATGATGAGTTCGCAGCCAGAGGCCAATTTTCATATCCAGAAAGACCCAGAAACGGGTGTGGTGAGTACGGGTGTCAATCTGCGACCTATAAAAATTGATGAAGGCACGAGCGAGTGTAAACAGTGCGAAAACTTGGCCGCCAAGCTAGAAAAAATCGCGGTTGCCATGAATGAATTGGCTTGGATTTATTCCGAAGATGAAAACTCGTTGGAATCCGCTTTAGTGTTCGGCGATATAGCGGTTGAACTGGCACCTGAGAATGCCAGCATTCTTGATACGCGAGCTAGGGTGTTGTTCAAATTGGAAAAGTATAAGCAGGCAGTGGAAGACATGGAAAAAGCGGTAGAGTTGTTGGAAAAAAAACAAGACAAATCACAAGAAGATCTTAAAGCTCTTAAGAGTTATAAACAGAAACTTGAAGAGTACCGCAAGAAACGCTAGTCGTCCAAACTGACGTTTGGCAACGCCCTTAAATTCGTCCAAACTAAAGTTTGGACTCCTGCCAAGCATGGATGCCAGCCAAATTTAAGTTTGGACGGATTTAAAACGTATTTTACCCGTCAAAACAATGTTGACAGACTACTAAACTGAAACAAAAATGGTCTTTCCATTTCCGCTTTTTTGCACTAGAACAAATCCGTTTATTCCGGATGTGTCCCACTTGTCCTTTTAGATGTTTTTAGTCTCAAGGGCCTTCAATAAAATAAAGTTAATCAATTCGCCAACCTGGCCCTAAAACCGCTTTTGAAAGACACCTTAGTCTTTTTCATTTTTCATTTTTCATTTTTGATTTATTTTATGGTAAGTTCGGTTCGCTAACCTTCAGAGGCGATAAATCGCCTACTACAAACGGACGGGTAGGTGGCGGTTTGTAATCGCCCTTCTGGGGCCATACTTGAATTTTAAAGCATCCAAAATATTTTATGGCCCTCAAATCAGGATAAAGGATAGTCCTCTACATGTAGTGATTTGACGGAGACTATCCATCAAAGGAATAGTGTCCGTAGTCACTTTTGGTTTTAAGTGAGTTTGAACTCCTACTAATTCATAAAAAATCCTTGTTAATAAAAAATGGCAATAAATTTGCTTATCCTAAAAATCGCCCACAATAAGCCGAGTTTAATTTGAGTTTTATAGGGTTTTATGATTTTTATGAGAACTGAACACTTCAACGGTAGTTTTATTGTTACCTATTGTTTTTGCTTAATATATGAATGAGAGGCCCTACCCTAAATCAATAGGTTACGGCATTTTATCCTGTACAGAGATTATTTTTATTTAAGTCCGCAAAATAAAAAAGCCAAGGGCGTTGCCCCTTTTTATATTAATCTCGCCCCGTTGGAGCTAACTTGTTAACCTCTATTAGCCCCAAAGGGGCGTATTATTAAAGCCAAGGGCAACGCCCCTGGAACTCCGTATTAAACCGTTATGAAATTAATCTATTCAATAACTTGTACGACTTTACTGGTAACACTTAGCCTTTCTATGCCGCCAGTGGCAGCCGATTCTAACACTGTCACCAAATCAACCATCATTTATAAATACATTGATGCCAAAGGCGTTTTACATTTAACCAATAAAGCACCCAAAAGCACTGATAAAGTGCTATATGCGCGTAGTTACTTAGTACAATCCCATCAAACACCACCGACATCCAAGCGACACCACAAAAAACACCGTAAATACAATGACTACGCGCAGTTGATTGAAACGGCAGCCCGGAGCGCCGGTTTACCCTCAGCCCTGTTACATGCAATAGTACAAGTCGAATCGGCCTACAATCCCAAGGCCATTTCCCCAAAAGGTGCGGTGGGACTAATGCAACTTATGCCAGCCACTGCCAAACGCTACGGCGTGACAGATCGTACTAACCCCGTCGCCAATCTCAACGGCGGCGCACAATACCTGCGCGATTTGCTGACGATGTTTAATGATGATCTGTTCCTCGCGCTGGCAGCCTATAACGCTGGGGAAAATGCCGTGAAACGCTATGGCAACACTATCCCGCCTTATCGAGAAACCAAAAATTACGTCAAAAAAGTCAAAAAGTTGTATCACCGATACCAAGCCAACCGGTAAGCAATAAATTTTTGAGAAAACCTCCAATGTTTTGAAAATCTTGGAGGTTTAAGCCGGGTAACAATATTCCAAAACCACACCAACAGCCCGCCTCCTCTTATCATTACCAATTACAAATTACCAATTACAAATTACCAAATTCATTGGCTTTGAATTTGCAATATACTTTACACAATTTGCGCTTTTGTCATGTCTTTTGAGCCAGACATAAGTCGCCCTAATAACGTGAGTTCGACTTTAAATATCAAGGCCGATTATAAAATTATGAGTTATCTCAATTATTTAGTTATAATGACTTAATTATCAATCAGTTAAAAAAAACATAAGCTGTACTGTTTCATTCCAGTTGATGGCCCACAAATAAGGGTTATTCACGTATTAATGCTAAGGGTATCCAACTAATAAAAATGTGTTTTTAATCAATTAATTGTAATCAACAACTTGATTAACATAAGATTTATATAACTTATTGAAAAGTAGAACTCACGTTAATAATAAGATTTCTCCTTAAGTCGAAATGACAAAAAGAGCTATGTTTATGACGGTGCTCAGTATAAATCTTGGGCTCCTATTTTCTGAATTCACTTTTTTAGAAATATAATATGTTCAACCTATTTAAGAACAAACAATCGTCATCAGAGCCTACCGCACCAACACTCTTCGTGCAACCTTGGTGCGCCCCATCTCTCAATTTCAATAAGTTTGTAAAGGGCATTGATAATGTACATATTGATATCTATCTCAGTTCCCGTTTTACCGAATTAAGCAATCGCCTAATTTCTGATTTGCTCAATGAACGTAGCAGCACCAAAAGACGTTTTACAGATAAACCGTCAGAGCCGGTGCTTGCCCAAATTGAGGCTTTTGGTGCCAGCTATCTGTCTATGCTCACCACGGCGATACATCGTGCAAAGGAAGGTAAACGGCTTGATTCTGTACAACTCTTTCAAATTGCAGTCATTAAATTTATCAATACCAGTGTGCGAACCCAAGCGGAGCAACTGTTACACGAATTAAGAAAAGCAGCTACCAAAGAAAGTCAAAATAAACTTCAGTTGTCTGAGCGCATTGCGTGGATCAATCGAAATAAAAATAACTTACTATATCAAGTCACTTATGAACTGTTTGATCAAATACATTGGATTGAATCGGGTACAGTGGGACAATTGCGCCAATCTTTATTAGGTGTTATTTGGTCAATTCCTGAAGAAATGTTATCCAATCCCTTGTTACAAACTCCAGATATTCGCAATCCGGAACTGGTGATGAAACATTACGTGTTATTGTCCCAAAACCCCGATAGTCGTTATAGTTTTAAACGCTTAACTGCTCTGATTGAGAGATTACTTGATGAAATTGCCAGTACCTGTCAGGTACAAATTGATCCGTTACTAAAAAAACCCGGTGTGGAGAATCCATTCTCATCTGAAGCCGACATGGCAGACATGAGTTTTTCATGGAAAGATATCCCTGCCAATATGGAAGTATTATTTAATATACAAGAAACCCAGTACGCTTTGACTTCAGAACTACCAGAGCAACATGCGGCGCTTGACGCCAAGCTACAATCTCAACATAAGGCTAATAAACTATTAGAACAGGGTTTAAGCCAAGCGCAAGTGATTAAACAGTTGTTGGCCGCTTATGAAACCCCGCGTTTATACGAGTATTATGCCAAACGACTCAAACCGTACTTACTGTATCAGGCATTATGCGATGAGGTGAATCTCACTAACGTGGCGCTTAAATTACAGAATCAATTAAAAATAAGACCGTTGCGTCGGCCGGATGATAAACCTTTATCTATCAATGAATTAAAAAATAGCAAAAAACGCGTGGCGAAGTTGGCACGAGCGCCCAACAGCACGATTTTAAGGCACTTTATCACCGACTTTGTCGCCTACCGACGAGATTTAAAATATCTTCGCTTAACGCACAAGGCGATGGAACAAATCAATCTCCTCAGTGCAGATGCCGATGTGCAATTGTCCCGAAGCAATGGCTTGTTGCACGAGTTTTTTGAACAAGATGAACAAACCGATACGAGCAATTCTATCCGCTGTCATGTGATCCTCAAGGCCGACTTACGTGGCTCTACGACAATGACGGCCGCGCTCATACAGCGCGGCCTCAATCCTGCAACCCATTTTAGTCTCAATTTTTTTAATCCGATTCGTCAATTGATTAAAGATTTTGGGGCCGAAAAAGTCTTTATTGAAGGAGATGCAATCATTCTCAGCTTGTTTGAATACCAAAACGCGCCCGAACAATGGTTTGCGACTGCACGCGCCTGTGGTTTAGCAAAAAACATGTTGGCCGTCGTTCAGAAACAAAACGAGGTGAGTCGCGCCCATAATTTGCCGCAATTAGAACTGGGAATTGGTATTTGCTATTCTCCCGATGCACCCAATTTTTTGTATGATGGTGATCAAAGGATTATGATTTCGTCAGCGATTGGCGACGCGGATCGTCTGTCATCTTGCTCATGGAAGCTACGGCGCAAATACGCCTACCAACCCAAGCTATTCACGCATGTTATGGTTTTTCAACAATCCCTCTCAGATGCGTTTAGGGGTGAAAAGGGCATGACGACGTTTCGCTACAATCTTAACGGCATTGAGTTAGAAGCGGCCGCTTTTAACAAATTAAAAAAAGAAATCGCCCTCCGTCAATTCAAGATTCGTTTACCCGCTGATGAATACAGTACACGCTTTTATGCCGGAAAGTATCCATATGCCAACGGAGAAACCTACGAAGTCGTGATACGCGAGGGCCGAGTCAAGGTGTGGCGGGAGGAGAGCGAGGATTACCCTTTAACAGATACCTTATATTATGAAGTTGTGACGAACAAAACGATTCTCAACACCATCAAAAAACGGAGGCTTTAGAAAGCGAATTAAGAATGAAAAATGAAAAATGAAAAATGAAAAATGAAGAAATACTTATAAAATCACTTTTAATAAATTCGTTTTTAGAATTCATTGATTTTTTATGATTCAATTCAACCCTTAATTCGCTTTAGAACTTACCATCCGCTTAATAAAAAACTCAAGGGATAAATCATCAAGTCTCGTAGGGTGGGTAAGCGGGCCGCACTAAATAAAACATTATTCCGAAACGCAGTAACTCGCTACGCGAGATAATCCTACCGCCCGCTTGCCCACCATCCATATCCCTTTAGATATGCAACACGTTTAAACCCTAAATCAGCTTAAAATCAACAGCCTAGCATGGTGGGCAAGAACAAATTTAATGGCATTGCCTCTTGAGAGGGGCTAGGGGAGTGTAAAGCTTAAGTCAGTAAGTGCCATTAACCCATTACCCATGCACCCATATCCTCTAAAAAAGCTCAAGTTATGACGATGTGAAGTATAACGCCCCGTCAATAGAGAGTTAAGACCACTGATTCCGTATCTTATCCAAGCTTGGCTTAGCCAATCCTTTAACACGTTCAATCAAATCGTCGAAAGACGTAAATTGATGAAAAGTTAACTTTTTCCTTTCACTGACTATGTTTTTGATGACATTTTGTTTAGCTTGTGCGCTTGTCAATTTGTCAACCAGTTCCGGAATAGGCAAGGTATTAACCGCTTTTAAAAAGCCCTCAGACTCAGGAGCCTTCGCTTTCTTATCAAGGGCGGCGGTAGTTTCTGGCGGCTCGGTAGAAGGTTTTGATTCTTCTACTGAATCCGGTTTAGTGGCGGTATCGCTTGATGGCATCGTACTTGATTCATCAACGGATGCTGTGCTAGTGCTAGCAGTTTCTAACACGGGCGGCAACGCCTTGATCTCGTCGCTTACCTTATTGACGGCTTTCACCAACGCTTTCAGTGCGTCATCTAGGGATCCAAGGCGCTCATGCAAGGGTTCGAGCGGCTGTGTGGATTTGCCAGCGGTTTTGGATGAATTACCCATAAAATTATCCTTAAGTGAATGTGTTTTAGGTTTTGGTAATTAGTTACTGAGTACCGGACATTTTTTCGACTGTCATTTAAATAAAATTTAAAAAATCAATTACTTATATAAAATTATTGTATAAATAATTAGTGATTGGTAATGGGTAATGGGTAATGGGTTAAAAGATAGCTAAACCTTTTGTTACCGATTATGGAAAGGGGCGTGCCCCAAGCCCCGTTGGGGCTTTCCTGGGGCGTTGCCCCAAGCTAGATTGATATCGCTTTCCTGGTAGTTACACAGGCTATATTAATATCGCCCCGTTGGGGCTTGCCAGGTAGTTACACTAGCTATATTAATATCGCCCCGTTGGGGCTAATCATTAATCGCTATATTAATATCGCCCCGTTGGGGCTAATCATTAATCATTAATCATTAATCATTAATCATTAATCATTAATCATTAATACGCACCAAAGGGGCTTTCCTGGTAGTTACACAGGCTATATTAATATCGCCCCGTTGGGGCTTTCCTGGGGCGTTGCCCCTACCTGGAACTTTTACCGCGAAACCCATTACCCACAGTCCATTTTAATTTCTCTACTATTGGTTAGCAAGCCTTATGTTATCTTTCAATTCATTATTACGGAATCCTAAAATAAGGAAGGCGAATGATGGATTGAAATGAATAAAGTCAAATCAATGAGTTACAAAAAAAATTGATATACTCAGCACCGCTATCGTTCACTTGCGTAGCTTATAACGAAGTCACAAGCGGATCAAGAGCACTCGTAAAGCGTTTTTTGAGTTTGAAAGCCGTCACACACCCACCGTCGGCATCCCTTCGATCCAGAAACTTGCCACAGCTTTAGGGAGTCGCAATAACGTATACTAACGCTTTTAATCCCTTATTAAATACAATCCTTGTAGTTACCGCTTTTAATCCCTTATTAAATACAATCCTTGTAGTTACCGCTTTTAATCCCTTATTATATACAATCCCTGTAGTTACCGCGCCCAAGGAGTCGCCCATGTTAGGCATTCGATTCATCAAGGTACAACCTACCACTTATGTACTACAATATCACAAAGGCAAACTCAAACGCGAAGGGCGGGGTTTAGCATTTTTTTACTTTGCCCCAACCACTTCATTGGTAACAGTACCAATGGAAAGTGTTGATGTTCCTTTTATATTTAACCAAGTCACGGCCGACTTTCAAGAGATTAGCATTCAAGGCCAAGTGACTTATCGCGTCATTGATGCTAAACAGTTGTCACAACTACTGAATTTTACCCTTGATAATAACGATCGGAATTATATCAGTAACGACCCTGAAAAACTCCCCCAACGGCTGATTAATTTAATTCAAGTGCTGATGCAAAGCGAATTAGGCCATTTATCTTTGCGTGAAAGCCTTCGTGCAACTAATAGTTTAGTACAAACCGTCCTTGAAGGCTTAAGCACTTCTAAAGAAATCACCTCGTTAGGTTTAGAAATGCTCGGTTTATCCATTTTGTCCATAAAACCGAATCCAGAAACGGCCCGCGCCTTGGAAGCCGACGTGCGCGAGCAATTGCTTAAAGAGGCCGATCAAGCGATTTATGCCCGGCGTAACGCGGCGGTGGAGCAAGAAAGAGCCATTAAAGAAAACGAATTGCAGACAGAAATCGCCGTCGAAAACAAAAAACGCCAAGTGCGCGAGGCACAAATGGAAGCGGAGCGTGCCGTAAAAGAAAAACAGCGACAAATCAGCGAAGAAGAAATGACAGGCAAAATTTCTTTGGAAAAACGCAACAAAGAATTGGTGGCGCTCGCGACAGAAAACATCAAATGTGAAGCCGATGCCAAAGCATACAGCCTCACCGTCACAATGCAAGCACTTACCGGCGTGGATGCCAAAGTACTACAAGCCCTTGCCAGCATGGATATGAATCCAAGTCAATTGATAGCATTAGCTTTCCGTGATATAGCCGACAGTGCTGAAAAAATTGGGCAATTGAACGTTTCGCCCGAATTGCTCACCGAATTGTTACAACAACAACAGCATAAGCGTAACAAATAAACAAAATAACTCAATAACTCAGGAGTCCAAACGACGCAAAAGTTTTTAGTTTGGCAGAGTCCAAACTTTAGTTTGGTAGGAGTCCAAGATTTATCTTGGACGAAAAATTCCGGTAGTCTGCTTTAGCAGACTTTAGCTTTTAGCCTTGAGATTTATCTCAAGGCTAACAAAAAACGGTACTCAACATGCAGCGTACTACCGAAAACAAAATCATTTTAGTGGTGCGGCGCACCCGTTTGGATGAATTAATTGCCCGCTTTAATACGCTCGCTCAAGCCCAGTTTTACGTTGAACACTTGGGTGCCGACTTTTCTGATTATGTCCAAGAACATGAAACTTATAAAAAAGTCGTCACGGCGGCCGAAAGCCAGTTGCGTCAACTAGGGCGTGTCCAAGTATTAGATCGTGATTTTTTGCCCAATTTTATTTTTGCTGAACAAGATACTGTCGTCGTCTTAGGGCAAGATGGCCTCGTCGCTAACACCGTTAAGTATTTGAATGGACAACTGATGATTGGCGTTAATCCCGATCCGCAACGCTGGGATGGCGTTTTATTACCGTTTCAGGTTGCCGACTTAAGCAAAGTCATTCCGGACGTATTTGCCCAACGTCGCCCCATCAAAGAAGTCACGATGGCAAAAGCCACCTTAAACAATGGACAAACTTTGTATGGCGTTAACGATTTATTTATAGGCCCCAAATCACACACCTCGGCCCTTTACCAAATCAAATTCGGGCAACGCCAAGAACAACACTCCTCTAGCGGCATCATTGTCTCGACTGGCTTAGGCTCAACTGGCTGGTTTAAAAGCCTTGTTGTTGGTGCCACTGGCATTACCCAAGCTTTAATCAAAGGCGGTGAATTGATGGCGGTAGACTCATACACTGGGCGCTTGACTCAACACCAAAACTATGACGGTAATTTTCCTTGGAACGCGGACTACCTACATTTCACCGTCCGCGAACCGTTCCCAAGCGCCACCTCGGCCGCCACGCTAGTCTTTGGCAAAATCACAGCCAAACAATCCATGTTTCTTGTGTCACAAATGGCTGAAAACGGCATCATTTTCAGTGATGGGATTGAAAATGACTTCTTAGAATTCAATTCAGGGACACAAGCCACGATTGGCTTAGCCGAAAAACGCGGCTACTTAGTAATTTAGGTTCCAGGGGCGTTGCCCCTGGCTTTAATAAATTCCAGGGGCGTTGCCCCTGGCTTTAATAATACGCCCCTAATAAATTCCAGGGGCGTTGCCCCTGGCTTTAATAATACGCCCCTTCAGGGCTAATAGAAATTTTAAAGTTAGTAATTTAAGTTAAAGTTAGTAATTTAAGCGCCAAGGACGTTGCTTTAATAAATTCCAGGGGAATAAATTCCAGGGGCGTTGCCCCTGGCTTTAATAATACGCCCCTTCAGGGCTAATAGAAATTTTAAAGTTAGTAATTTAAGTTAAAGTTAGTAATTTAAGCGCTAGGGGCGTTGCCCCTGGCTTTAATAATACGCCCCTTCAGGGCTAATATAAATTTTAGTTAAATATCAATTAATTAACAAATTTGTCACCCTCAATGCACACAACTTTTCGTCCCGCTTGGTGGCTACGCCACCCACATTTACAAACCTTGTGGCCTTACTTAACGCGCAAACTGCCGCCACATCCTTACCGACATCAACGTCTCCAATTGCCTGACAGCGATTTTGTTGATCTCGCCTGGACGGCCGGCGAAAGTGGCCCCATTGTCATTGTCTTGCACGGTTTAGAAAGCTCGCTACGTTCTCCCTACGCCGGCGGCATACTGCAAGCCATTCATCAACAAGGCTGGCGCGGCGTATTAATGCACTTTCGCGGTTGCAGCGGTGTCCCCAATCGTCTGCCACGCAGTTATCACTCCGGAGACACTGGCGATTTGGCGTTCTTAGTGCAAACCTTGCGAAATTCGGAGCCGCACACACCTTTACTCGCGGTGGGATATTCAATAGGTGGCAATGTGCTACTCAAATGGCTAGGCGAGCAAGGCGCGTCGGCCCCGTTGGCAGCGGCCGTTGCCGTCTCAGTGCCGTTTGAATTGAATAAAACTGAACGGCATATAGAAAAAAGTCTAGGCGGTTTTTATCAATGGCGGTTACTACGCCGCATGAAACGCGCCTATCGGCGCAAATTCACGAACAAGAATGGGCCAGTGCCACTGACTGAACTTGCTAAACTCAAGACTTTTCGCAGCTTTGATGACAAAATTACCGCACCCTTGCATGGCTTTGCCGGTGTCGATGATTACTATCAACGTGCCAGCAGTCGCCAATATTTGCGACATATTCGCACACCAGCCTTGATTATACATGCGCTAGATGACCCATTTATGACTCCCGCCGTCGTGCCCAGCCCAGAGGAATTATCAGACACGATTGATTTTGAATTGACAAAAAAAGGCGGACATGTTGGATTTGTCACTGGGCGATGGCCTTGGCGAGCCGAATATTGGCTGGAAAAGCGGATTGTGGAATATTTGCGAACGTGTTTTTTATAATGAAAAATGAAAAATGAAAAATGAAAAATGAGTAACTCAATGATAAGTCTATAATTCTATAATTTTTATTTTATCGGACTTTTCTGAAAAGTCCTTATTCAATTTTCACCTTTTTCAAGTACGTTCCGTATATACTAAGTACAACGAATTTGGAAATAAACGAATTTAAAAAATGTCAGTTCCTGACAAAATGAGTTTAGATCGATATTCGCTGTACTGCCTCTTCAACAGTTATCGCCAACACGTTAAAAACCGTAACAACGACAAGGATTAGCCGCGTTGAACTTCGATTCGTTAGAAAAACGGCTAAAAAATCCGTTATCCGTTATCCGTTATTATAACGAATCCTTGTAGTTGTTGCTTTTTAATCATTTTCACCACCCAGCAGTGCCCCTACAGACAAGCCCATTAAGGACTTAAAATGTCAGAAACCTGTATTTCGATATGGGGCAATTGCGACGGAATCAGTGTTTGTCCAGACTCAAAAATGCGTTGACTGGTATAGCCATTTGCCGTTGGGTTGAGATAAACTTCAACTTGGAACTCATTCAAATCGACTAGCCAACATTCGACAATGCCTTCTTTCGCATAGAGGGGTATCTTTACCTCACGATCATGTTTGACTGTCGTATCCGAGACTTCTATCAGTAGTAAAATATCATCCGCTGTCGGATGTCTTTCCCGATAGAAATGGGAAGTCGGGCGCAACAAAGCCAAATCAGGTTCTGGTTCAGAAGCATCCCCAAGCTGTATGGGATTTTGTACGTTGAGGAGCGCCGATTTTTCTTTTTGATTAGCAAATAAATCAATCAGCTTGATTACACAACCTGCATGTGAAGGGCCTATTGGTGCCATGTCTATAATTTCTCCTTTAATGAGTTCCATCCTAGCTTCCGGTGGAAAAATGTTATACTCTCCCATTTTGTGCCATTCTGAGACACTTACCTTATGTTTTTGGGGAACAAAATTCATCATTAATCTCCTTTTTTAAACTCTCTAGTACAACCGATTTTGGTATAAACGGATTGATAAGCGCGTCTTTTCACTCAACGTAGTACAACAACGGATTTTTTGTCTATTTGTGGGCCATAGACTGGAATGAATCACTAGAAGTTTTTTTAACTTAATACGTCAATAACCCTTATTTGTGGGCCATAAACTGAAATGAATCAGTACAGCAAGTCATTTTTTAACTTAATACGTCAATAACCCTTATTTGTGGGCCATAAACTGGAATGAACCAGTGCAAGTTTTTAAGTTATTTAGCCGCTTTCCAATCCGTCACAACGCAGTAAACGTGACTGACTCGTTGCAAAACCCGTCCAGCCGCGCTTACTTCACAGACAATACCGAACTTTATCTTCAATTTTCAATAGGGATGATATTCTGTACCCCTTTTTGTATGGATTTGAAAGACTTCAAAGAGAAGTCAAATAGATGTTAATCGTTATCAATTGTGGACTCTATCCTCCCCAAGCCATTTGACTCCCTCCATTTGAGAAAACTCTTGTTCAATTTGTTTCAATTCGCGTTGAATTTGTGGATCATAAGCCATCTGACTTATTTGAGACTCCAAGGAATTGTCATCGTTGAGTGCCTGATTTTCAGGAAGAGATGCCTTAAATTTGTTGAAGTGTTGAGAGTATTTTTGCTTAACGAAGTAAGCAATCGCATTCATAATCACGTCTGTTATCTCTTTTCCTTCTTGTTGTGCAATTGAACTGAGTGCGGTTTCTAGCCTTGGATCATCAAGAGTAAATTGTTGTATCATTTGATACCTTATCTGATTTGATGAGTTAGACTATTTTGGAGTCCAAAGCTTTGGGCGTTTATTATATAATTATGTCATATTTTCATTTTTCATTCGCCAAGGAAAGTTGTGGTATTAAAACCATTTTATGGCCCCAACGGCCATCTTCTAATTGATCTTGAATGAGGTAGTTTGCTAAAGGCGCGTCCTTGACTATCCAAACACCGACACCCGCTTGCTTGAAATCTTTCGCATTTTTCGCATTTTTTTCTCCTAATTAGCGGCTACCTAGTACAACTAATTACGCGGATAAACGAATTAGCGGCTACTTACTTAGTACAACTAATTACGCGGATAAACGAATTAGCGGCCACCTATAGTGCTCCTAAATGATTTATCCAATG
>NBMI01000337.1 GCA_002085445.1 Candidatus Parabeggiatoa sp. nov. 2 | reverse complement strand
TTTTTTTTTATTCTTCCGTCAATTTTTTTGTAAACATTTGAAATCATTGGACTCTTGCAAAAATATTTTTAGAAGATACTCTGTCCAAACTTTAGTTTGCACATCCAACAAGGAGTCCAAACTTTAGTTTGGACGTCCAACAAGGAGTCCAAACTTTAGTTTGGACGTCCAAGATAAATCTTGGACTCCTTCAAAGTTTGCGCTATTATTACTAATAATTACTAACAACTGAACACTGATAACTGACAACTGATAAAATGATGAACGAATCCATTTTGCAACAAAAGATACAATCTCTTTTGCAATATCCCATCTTGAATCATCAAGCTGTTAAAAAACTTGGCGAGATTTTGAAAACACTGGAGGATTGGAGTCTGTTTAGAATCAATCCGCTTCGTTTTGCCAAACAACAGGGCTTGAATGAGAACGAGATCATCGATATTTTTGTCCACGGTGCCAAAATAGGGCTATTCGATTTGTCCTATCATCTCGTGTGCCCGGCTTGTCACGGTATTGTTCACAATCATCAATCCCTTGGTGAACTGGAAAAGGACTCGTTTTACTGTGCCCTGTGCGATATTGAGGAGCCAACGACGCTTGATGAGATTGTTGAGGTTTCTTTTACCCTTCATCCAAGCGTCAAAGAGTTGGACATCAATCCCTTTGCTGATTTGTTGAGTTACCTGCACTATTATTTTTCGACTAATTATCAAATGTCTGAGCAAGCTGAAGCTTTTTTCAAGGACAACCTTATCAAAGAATTTGTGGTGTTAACACCCGATGAACGTCAAACCATTTCTTTGGAGGTGGCTTCCAATCAACCTTACGAAATTGTCAGCGTCGAAAAGAATGTCGCTGTCATGCTTGATTTCAATCAAAGCCATGGGGAGCAACCAAAAGAGATAGATATTGACTTATTGCCAACGGCTTTTGCGCCGTCAAAGATAGCGCTACCTTTGGGCGCTTATCAATTTCATCTCAAGAATCACACCAAAAACTCTGTAGGCTGTTTGGTGGTGAAACGTGACAAAAAGAGATACCACGAAATAGTCGATCACTATCCCACGACTTTCACGCCTTTTCTCACGGCTAAGATGTTGTTAAATAACCAAAGTTTCCGAGATTTGTTCCGTGTTCAACAAGTCTCAGAAACGTTCAACGTCAATGTGAAAAACCTCACCATCATGTTTACCGATTTACGCGGTTCTACGGAGATGTATGATAAAGCGGGAGATGTATTCGCCTATAAACTGGTTCAAACGCATTTCAAAATCTTGACAGAAACCGTGCGTCAATATTCGGGCGCGGTTGTGAAAACGATGGGAGATGCCATCATGGCAACCTTTTCTCGCCCGTTAGATGGTTTTCTGGCTTCACTAGAAATGTTGAGCAAGATCGAGCAAATGAATGAGACGTGGAAAGAGGCCGGTTATGAAATTGGTTTAAAAGTGGGTATTAACGAAGGGCCGGCACTGGCCGTCGTCAACGATGAACGAATTGATTATTTTGGTCAATCGGTCAATATTGCCGCTCGGGTTCAAGGACTCGCACAAGCTGGCGAAGTGTGGATGACTCAATCCATCCTCGAATCACCGGAGGTGACAGACAAACTCTTGATGAGTGGCTATCAAACACAACAACATTCTGCGAGCTTAAAAGGCGTTGGGCAGCCCACTATCGTTCACAAAGTCTTTAAAAATGAGTACGTCAACAAGGAGTCCAAACTTTAGTTTGGCAAAGTAGTGAGACGCGGACCCTGTTATTTCCCTATATTTTTGCAGGTTTTTTGGACTATTTTGTTTGAGGGCCATAAAATATTTTGGATGTTTTCAAATGAAGTTATGGCCCCCAGTCGCATTTTTTCATTATACTTTTTGTAGGTGTTTTGTTGCTTAAGTTGTGCTTTCAGTATAAATATTTTGAGGGCTAAAAACCTCCGAGGTTTTATCGTCAACTCATTCTTGAGTTTCAAAAACATCTCCTCCAGCTTCCAACTGGATAATTTTTATATCTGAAAAAACGAGGTAATCGCCTCCCCTACCCTGTTGGGTGCGCCATTCACGGAAGTCGGCATTTTTGACTTTTGTGCCTCTAAAGAAATTTTTTCCGCCATAATTTTTAGCGAGATTCCAATAACCAAGATGTTGAGGCCCGTTGAAGTCATACGAGTCTCGCACATAAATGCCGACTTTTTTGATATGTATGGCATGTCCCCCGGTCGCTGTTGGCGTGACAACGCCTTTAATCGCCATTCTTAAAGTCAATCGGCCGAGCGCCGCAAACAGATCATCAGTCGGATTCCAAAGACGGCCGACTTTTCTATATTGTATATATTCCTTGTCGATGAGCGGCACGGGCCTAGAAAAATCGCCAAATTCTGTCTTTTGAGGCCCAAGTTTGCCTTGTTTTTTTAGCTGATGGACTATGACGGGTTGTGCTTTTTTATTCAGCCATATTTTTTTTGACAACATTTTTTCATAGATGCGCCTCACTCGTTTGAAGCTTAAAACCCAACTGTCCATTTTAAGCGTTGTCGTGTCAGGGATGCCGACAAACGGATCGGAATTAGCCGGATCGTTAAACCATTTTTCCATTAATTGTGCGGCAACTTCCCAGTGATTGGCTCGCATCACGCGCGGAATTTGCGTAAGATAAACTTGACTCATTGATTTTATTGCTCATTGGTATACAAATGAAAAGTGAAAAATGAAAAATGATTAAATAACTGATAAGTCTATAATTTTTATATTAATTTATTGAAAAGATCATTTTTTCATTTTCACAGATTTGAAATACGTTCCGTATAATAAAAGAGTGATTTTGAATGAACTGAGTGTTTTTCATTTACCTAAAACACCTCCCTACAAAATTATGACAAAGTCAACAAATCTGCTAAAATTTAGCAACAATTTTACCAAGACAATAAGCTTATTCGCTTGATAAGCCTCTTGCTTTTTTCATTATCGTAATCTGAAGAATAGCTTTTCAAGCAGCTTTTGCCGACTAAACCCGTTGTTAGTACCTTTTAGGATATACTCAAGATGGGAACAAATTTTCAGGCAAAAGTACAGCGAAGCGAAACTTTTGCACTTTTTGAAAAACAAAAATAATCCAGGCAACGCCCCTGGCTTCGGGCTCAGCCCCAACGGGGCGATATTAATAAAGCCTGGGGCAACGCCCCAGGCTTCAGGCGATATTAATATAGCCTGGGGCAACGCCCCAGGCTTCAGGCGATATTAATATAGCCTGGGGCAACGCCCCTGGCTTCTGGCTTTGGGCTATAGAAAAAAATAATTATGTATGAACTATTCACGGTTGCAACCGTTATCATCATTATCGCCCTCTTATGGCTGCTAGTACGTGCCTTCAGGGCTGTCGCAGCGGCACAAAAAACAGATTGGGGAAAGACTTGGCTTAATTATATAGATGGTTTGAACGTCGCTAATCATTTATCGGGATTAGACGGGTTATTGGTGATTGCGGCTACTCGCCGCCCGTTACGTTTTTTGATTGCTCGCGAGGATTATGAGCGTTTTGGCTTGACGTGGTTATTTCGGGCTACAGGTAGTATTCCAGTGGATCGTAGTCGTCACCCGGAAATTGCCTTGCGAGCGGCGTTACGTGCCTTAGAAGCCGGTGAAGTCATCGCCTTGTTTCCTCAAGGGAGAATGATTTTACCGGGTGAAACGCGCAAACTCAAACGCGGTGCTTTCTGGTTGGCGCAGAAAACTAACACCCCAATTTATCCGGCGTTTATGTCTGGCATCGCCGGCGTGGGGCATATTTTTCGTGGCATATTGTGGCGTAGCCACGCGAAATTGGTAAGTTATCCGCCGCTTGATTGGCGCAATGAAAACAATGCGGAGTATTTGCAAACCTTGTTTGACGGTAAAATGGGGGTGGGGAAGGAATGAACGGGAAAAACGGGGAATAGGCCCGGGGTCAGTTGAGAAATCCGATTTTTTCAAAAAATTTCTTTGACTCAGTTGAGAAATCCGATTTCTTTTTAAAATAGTATTTCTTGAGAATTTGAGAAATCCGATTAATTAATAGCAGCATAAAACTAACATAGCTATTCACCCATAGAGCACTATCTTCGATGACGTGGCGGCATTCTGGCTTTAGCCGCCGCCAAAAATTTTTCAATTAAAGTTGATATTTCAAAATTGCTCTGCTATCACGCGCACGCGCGTGCGCGCGTGTTTGGCTGGTTGTTTATTTGTTTTACACTGTTTAGTTGTTTAGGGCGAAAATTTTTCTTTTAATTTCATATAGTTACGGCTTTTATTGGGACAAATTGTAAGTCCTATTGGGACAAATTGTAAGTCTATTGGGACAAACAAATTAACACTCTGTCCCAATATATTTAAACTACCCCATTTTAAATCCGTTCAACAAATGACGTTACAAGAAAAACGGTTGCTATTACTTGCTATGTCCTATGTTCGCCAAAGCGACGATGATTTTATGCTATATCGCATCCGTTCTCAAATTTGTGGACAAATATCTCATCACACGATTTGGTTCCTACTTCAACCAAGCTGGTTGCTTCCAAAGGAAACAGAGCCGTCTTGTCCATAGGCGTTAATTCCCGAGGAACTCCCGGTATAACTCTTGATTAATTAGATTGAAACAAAAGGTTTTTCAAATTAATAGCCGCATTCAAATCTCGATCGATTTCATGCCCACAAGCGGAGCACTGGTAAACACGTTCGGATAACTTGAGTTCGTTCTTTTTTTGACCACAGTTTGAACAAGTTTTCGAAGACGGAAACCATCTATCAGCTATCAATAGATAATTACCTTTGCATTTATATTTATACTCAAGTTGTCGTCTAAACTCATAAAAACCAATATCAGCAATGGCACGAGAAAGCTTACGGTTTTTTAACATTCCTTTAACATTCAAGTCTTCAATCACAATGCCAGCGAAATTGTCAGTCAAATAACAGGTCAACTTGTGAAGTGAATCTTGTCTTAAGTTTGTTATTCTCGCGTGTACGTTTGCTATCTTTTGTCTGAGTTTGTGCCGATTCTGTGAGCCTTTTTCTCGACGCGATAAAGAGCGTTGCATTCGTTTCAGTTTTGACAGAAATTTTTTCAAAGGCTTAGGTGCTTCAAAAGTCTCTCCATTTGACAAGGTGGCTAAAGTCTTCACTCCCAGATCAACGCCCACACCCGCTTGGCTCTCGCATGACTTGGGTGTTTGATCTAATTCAATGTTCAGACTGACAAACCATTTGTTTGCAACACGGGAAACTGTGGCACTGATTACCTTTCCAGAAAAACGCAATGCTTCGCGCATCCTGACCCAACCGAGTTTTGGAAACTTAATAAGCTTTTCTTCAAGTTTAATATGATCATTACCAATATAAAAACTGTCATGCTTTCCTTTTTTCTTAAATTTTGGATAAGCTCCTAACCTTTGAAAAAAACGATTAAATGCCGATTGTAAATAGATAAACGGCTGTTGACTCGCGTATTTGGTCACGTTGTACATCCAAGGAAAGTCAATGGGTTTAATCGCATTAAATTGTTTTTTAAGCGCAAAAGCCGAAGGTTTTAAACCGGTTTCGTATTGTCTGTTCCATTCTGCTAATGCCCAATTCCAGGTGAAACGAGCAATACCACAAGCTTGTTTAAAGTATTGTTCTTGTTTGTAAGTTGGGTCTAAACAAATTTTATGGCTAAGTGTTATTTTCATTTCCATTGATACTTTTGAAAATAAAAAAATATGTTATTCAATCCAAAATCGTTTGTCAAGTCGGAATTGAGCAGAAAATAAAGACATATTTGTCAATATTTGTCCATATAATGATGAGCGGTTTACAACCCCATTAGCGAAATTCAAAAATCTTTAGAGATTGATGACACAACTTCTTATGACCGTATAAGAGAAGTCTCAAAAAAACTTCTCACCCGTCTTGTTGAAATTGAAAAAGAAAACGGCGGATGGAAAGCATTTCAATGGCTTTCTTATTGTGAATATGTTCCGAAAAAAGAAAGCGAAACCGGAGAGGCTTGTTTGGAAATGAGATTTCACGACTATTTACGCCCCTTTTTGCTAAATTTAAAAAAAAACTTTGGCAGTATTCGGTTATTACAGCTTGCTGCCATGCCAAGTTTTCATTCTATTAGGGTTTGCGAAATACTGTTTCATTCTTGTAAGAAGTTCACAAAAAATGAATTTGATTTTTCTGTAGATGATCTGAAAAAAAGGCTGGGTTTGAGAGATAAATATGCAAATTTTAAGGATTTTCGATTGAGGATACTTAAACAGGCACAACTGCACTGAATATTCTCCACTCACTTTCACTTGGCAAGAGGAAAAAAAGGGGCGCAAAATAGTCAGCCTACGCTTTAAAGTTAAGAAAAATCCAAAATTTAAAGAAGGATCATTGTCTTTACAAAAAATCAACGAGCCAGCGCTTTTACCGCAGAAATTGGAGCCACAACCCTCCATTTCTCCAAATGAGACGGCTACAACTTTAACCGTCGAACAAAATGACGTTTTGACTCTTTTGAAAGAAAACGGCGTCAACAAGACAACCGCAGAGAATTTAATAAAAGACTTTCCCCTGCAACAAATAATCAAAAATGTCGATCTGGCGCGTCAAAAGCACAAAACTGGAAAAACCAAAGATTTAGGCGGACTCACCGTAGCCGCCATCCGCGAAGATTGGTCAAATCAAGCCACTACCCCATCTCCGCTAGAACAAGCTTCCAATGAAAAAAAACGCCAAATACAAGCCGCCAATGAGCACCGTGCCCAAAAAGAAAAACGGGTTGAGGATTTAAAATCTGCTTTTTATAAAGAGCGTCGCCAACGAGTGTCAGAGATTATAGCGAGTTGGGATGAGGAGACACTAAAAGCGGAATTGGCGGTTTTTGAAAAAACGATGGATTTTGTTACCCGTAACAGATATAGGCAATCTGGGTTAGATAGTCGTCTTGTTAAAGCCGCTTTTGATAAATATGTGGCTGAAAAATACCTAAGCGCTGCCGAAAATGATTTTGTGATATGGGCATCGCGGCAAGGATTTGATCTAGAAGGAAGTGAAAGTGGCGGCTACCGGGTGCATCTAGTCAGGAATATAGGCGCGGTGTTGGGGGATATTATGCCAAAAATGGAGGGCATTTCGGGGTTGGGTCAATAAATGAGTTGTTTGAAGAGACAATTAGAATTGCTGCGATAAATCGCCTACTACAAACAACAAGCGAAAAACGTGGTATACTTTTAAAAAAGTTAATGCATAGTACCCAAAAACTTAACAAAACTCACAAATTTTGACAAATAAAGCTTGATATTTTTTGTTTAAACCTTATAACACATGTTTAATTGAAGAATTTTTGACAATGAATGACGTTACCATTAGATTCGCCAAGTGAAATCTTGGTTTTTTTGAAAATACTTTAAGGTACTACGCAGACAATGGAACAGTGCGACAAGTTGCTAACCAACTGGTTTAATAAAGGAAAGTTAGCGTACCCCAAAAAGGAAATGGGGTAT
>NBMI01000093.1 GCA_002085445.1 Candidatus Parabeggiatoa sp. nov. 2 | reverse complement strand
GGAAACGGTCGTTTGCGAAGATTTAACCAAAACGTTTAAATCAAGGAATTTAGGAAAAAATACCAATCGCAGATTGAGCGGTTGGGTGAAAGGTTTAATGGCTTTGGCCATTGATATAGTAGCTTCCCGAAGAGGTTCTAGGGTAGTTCAAGTCAATGCGGCATATACTTCTCAAATTTGTTCCCGGTGCGGTTGCCTCGGTAATCGTAGTAGGGATAAGTTTCACTGCGCCTGTGGGTGCGGGGCGGTTATGCAAGCAGACTTGAATGCAGCGATTAATATTTTAGCAAGATTAGACGATAAAGAGCTACATCGGTGGCTTCCCTTGAAGAAGGTGAAGCAAATTTTGCTTGAACGTTGTAGCCAATCGGATGAGACAGTCCATCCTGAACGGAAGGATCAACTCATTTAAGTTATCAACGGAGGGTGAATTATCTTGATTCTTATTTTGTTACCTGCTTGATGAGAGGTGAGTAAGTCTGAGTAAGAAAAAAGAAGCTGGTATCGAAATCACCAATTGGATAAGACAACCACAGCCCATAATGGGTGTAGTCCTCAAATCCTACTGTGTCATTATCACTGACGGTTTGTAGGCCCACTTGCCCACCAATGCCCAAGTCATTGGCAAAGCTATGACTGACAGTCAACTCATAGTCATGAGCTTTACCCGATTTGAGAAAAAACTCAGGTGAGAAGGCGTACAAAAGGCCCAGATCGGTGTCTTGGATACTATAAGTGAAGTTGGCGGTAAACTCCGTCAAATCGTAATTCAAATCTTTAGCCGCCCCCGGAAAGAGAAAGCGAGCAGCTTGGATATCATAGCTGAGGTTATCGCTTAAGTCGCCCTTATAACCAGCATAAAAACCAAGTACCATATTGGCCCTATCTTCGGGTTTTACCGTATCGCCTTCTAGCAAATTGACGTTAGCCGCCCAAGTCTTCACATAAACCCCAGTTTGATGCTCAATGTCAAACCCACCGTGGATGGCCGGTTCTTCATTCGTGTATGACATGCCACGGAGCACCAAGTCGGTAGTCAATGCCACATCCGCACCGAATTCAAAAGGTTTTTCCGCAGAGGCTTGATGGATCGTGGCAACTAAAGTACTTGCTAGTGCCGTTTTGCATAAGAATTTGGTGGAGTTATTCATAAGCGTGCCTCTAAGTTTCTCCGTTTCTGGGAAACGTTTCTCAAAGGGTGGCAAGAACACTCAATGAGTGCCTTGTGCCAGTGGAGGCGCTTTGATTCTATAGATTGAGATATTCAATAGAATTGCCGCTTGTCCACAAAGCTATTTCGATTGAGTTGGTATCGTTAGCAAAATTAATACCATTGAGCGAGTGTGGTTCTTAGTTTACCACTATTTTTTTTGGGGGCATTACCGGTTAAATTACTAATTGTTATTAATAAAATATATTCTGGGCATCACGACTCGAATTGTTCAGAAAAATATTTGGGGAGGAGTCCAAGATTTATCTTGGACAACTATTTCGTCCGGAGTCCAAGATTTATCTTGGACGTCTATTTACATCCGGAGTCCAAGATTTATCTTGGACATCTATTTATTCACTATTGGCTTTTTTGAAATTATTTTTCTGAACATCTATAGTACTCTGTCAATGTTCTGTTGACGGGTAACCGTTTTAACTTGGCACTGCCAAACATTCTCTGGCACTGCCAAACGGACTCCTGCCAAACTAAAGTTTGGACGAATTATCAAGTATTTTACCCGTCAAAACAATGACTAGTTTGATGACTAAAACGGCCTCGGAAGGAGACTAAATATATAACTTGATGATTTTAAAAGAGACTATAATAAAAGTGTTGAGTTTTTTATTAAGCGAATGGCAAGTACTATAGATTTTCAGAAAAATAATTTCAAAACAGCCAATGTCTGAAAGCTCAAGTCTCCTAAAGGAGACTAAATTAATTATCTGAATATCTATAGAGGAAATCAAACAATGAATAATCCCTTTTTGAGAATTATCAGAACGCTTTTCTTCAGTTTTTTTCTGGTAGCGACTCATGCTTATTCCTTACCCCCTACGCCACCCTCACTGGATATATCAATAAGCAGCTTAAACGTTACCGCTTCATGGACTGCTGTTGAAGGCGCGACAGGATACCAATTATTTTACGCGCCTTGTCCTAATGTTGATTAGATAAACAGCATTGAGATGGAAAGTCAAACCGATTTATCGGTAACGCTGTGGGAAGGTGCGGCTTTTTATGTGGCCGTTAAAGCCTACAACCGTGATGGCAATAGCGATTATTCCAATATCGAACAATTTGGATGTCGTTCCCAGCCTCTTAAACCAACAGGAGCAGATAAAGCGCCAGCGACTCCACCGAGTTGCCTTGAAACACCTCAAGGTGTGATCAACTTACCTGCTGACGAAATGCCCCATAGTGAAGCCGGAGAATGGTGGTATTGGACTGGACATCTGCAAACCCAACAGGGCCGGTGGTTTGGTTTTGAACAGACGATTTTCCTCGTGCAGATGAGAGGAATGACGATGCAAATGGCTCATCACGCCATTACAGATATTGAGGATAGCACTTTTCACCATACCGTAAAAACGCAGTTTGGGGTTCCTTCGCCACCTGATTCTAGTTTTAATTGGAATGTCAACGGCTTAACGGCGAAAGGGAGCGGTGGTACTGATTATCTCCACGGTGAAGTGGATAATTATGTATTGGACTTAAAGTTGGAAGCGAAAAAACCGGTGGTGTTCCAACATGGAGACGGTTATTCCGACTATAGCTTTGGTGGTTACACTTATTATTACTCTTACGAAAGAATGGCTGCTGAAGGTACCCTTAAGGCCGAGAAAGACGACGGAGATATATTGGTTGGCAGCTCCCATTCCGATGCTCAGTGCCAAGTCAGTGAAATTCATGCCGATGAAGTTGAAATCACGCCGTTGGGAGAATGGACGAGTCCTCACACTGACTGTACTTACCCTCAAGGCTGGAATGTTCGCGTGGGCGATTTGAAATTGACGGTAACACCAGTGATGGCTGATCAAGAAGTTCAGGCAGGCCCCCAAACTTATTGGGAAGGTGCCGCGCTCGTCTCTGGTGATGCCACGGGAAGGGCTTATGTGGAATTAGCCGGCTATTGCCAAAACCAATCCAGTTTGCCATTTATTAGCTTCTAAATTCCTTTGGGTGTTGGACTCCAAAGCTTGCTGCTGTTGGAGTCCAAAGCTTTAGCTTTGGCTGGAGTCCAAAGCTTTAGCTTTGGACGTTGTATTTCCGTCCAAGCTTGCAGCTTTGGACGTTTGTTAAATTAGAATTTTGCGTTTTTTTCACTCTGCCAAACGTTAGTTTGGACGACTGCCAAACTAAAGTTTGGACCAATCGAAGTCGTTATTCGGAGTCCTAAAACCCATGATTTTTGTCTGGCTATTGGCACTGGTTTGTGGGCCATCAAACCGTTTTTAATAGATCAAACTTTGCACCGGACAATTTAAATTCCCTGCCTGTAAGAAATCGAAGTCGTTATTTGAACTCTAAAACCCATGATTTTTGTCTGGCTATTGGCACTGGTTTGTGGGCCATCAAACCGTTTTTAATAGTTCAAACTTTGCACCGGACAATTTAAATCCCAAAATAAGAAATCGAAGTCGTTATTTGGATCCCTAAATACCATGATTTTTGTATGGCTATTGGCACTGGTTTGTGGGCCATCAAACCGTTTTTAATAGATCAAACTTTGCACCGGACAATTTATTTAAGTCATTAATTAATTGTGGAAAAATTATTGAAGTCATTGATGGTAAGATTTCTCGCTAAGCGATTTTAGACAGTAGAAAAAATGTCCGGTACTCAGTTTTTTTTCACCCTGCCAAACGTTAGTTTGGACGACTAACTCCTGCCAAACTAAAGTTTGGACTCCTGAGTTCTAAACTAAAGTTTGTCTGCTACCTAGAAAATGAGTGAAATTTGATTGGATTACCAATACCGTGTTCAACCTACGAACCTTGTTTCAAAATGACCCTAATGTGTTTGTGGCTGGGGATTTACTTTGGTACCCAGTAGAGGGCGATAATAAAATTTGTAAAGCGCCTGATGTAATGGTGGCGTTTGGGCGGCCTAAACACCATAGAGGTTCATATCAACAATGGTTGGAAGACAATATTGCTCCCCAAGTGGTTTTTGAAATCCGTTCACCTAGCAACAAAGATGCCGAAATGGAGACAAAATTTCGGTTTTACCAAGACTATCAAGTTGAAGAATATTATCTGTATGATCCTAACAAAGGCCAATTAAAAGGCTGGCTGCGAGGAACAGACCAATTACATTCCATTGTGCCAATGCACAAGTGGAAAAGTCCACGTTTGGGTATTCGTTTTGAGCAGGTTGAGAAGGAATTATATCTTTACTATCCAGATGGCAGACGTTTTACGACTCACGAAGAAGAAGCCAAACGCGCCGAGACTGAAGCCAAACGCGCCGAGACTGAAGCCAAACGCGCTGAGGCTGAAGCCAAACGCGCCGAAGCGGCTGAAGCTAAACTCAACCGTCTTAAAACCTTGTTAGAACAACAAGGTATATCGTTGAATGATGATATCTTCGCCAATGACAAATAGTCGATTAATTGCGAAGGTCATTTTGGACGTTGGTGTATTCGTCCAAAGCTTGCTGCTTTGGAGGTTGCGCTGGAGCGTCTTCGTCCAACGCTTGCTGCTTTGGGCGTTGCGCTGGAGTCCAAAGCTTTAGCTTTGGACGTGGCGTTTCCGTCCAACGCTTGCTGCTTTGGACGTTTGTTAAATTTGAATTTGGCGTTTTTTTCCCTCTGCCAAAAGTTTGAAGTTTGAGTCTTCAGTGCCCTTTAGGGCACTTCAGCTATTAGACGACGGCTTTACCAAAGGCGGGGGGATTATTTGTTTCTAATTCCGCAAACTGTGTGGCATTGGGCAATGCCTACGCTTCCGCTTTGGACTCCATCGTGCTAAGAAAAACTGTGCTAAACTCATTGATGAAAAGTCTAATGGGTTTGTGAAATAAACGGATTTGCCAAAGTTACCAAGCTCTAGGTAAATAAATAATCGGCCGCTGGTGCCTATCGATAAATCTCAAGGCTAATAGCGGGGGTAGTATCGGCCCACTGATGGGTTGTTGAGTACCCTTTAGGGTACAGTAGATCGATGCCAATCGCTTTAGCTATTGGCGTACGTAAGGGGGATTATTTTTTTGGACTGATTTTTGAATGTGTCATAGATAATAAATAACCGTTAAATTGTGTCATAGATAATAAAACTGTTATCATCACATTTTGTAGAATTACTCTCTATCAATTGTCAAAAACTTTCTGAGTTGAATTCCATGCCAGTCTATGTTCCCAATTGCAAGCACGACATCTTTGTGAGTTATGCACATGTCGATGATGAGCCTCTCGCCGGGGCCGATAAAGGCTGGGTGACGACGCTGATAAACGGCCTTAAAATTATATTAGGACAAAAATTAGGCCGTTCCGATGCGTTTTCGCTGTGGATGGACTACGAATTACGTGGTCATACGGCCCTCACTCCTAACGTTATCGAACAACTCGAAGGTTCGGCCACCTTAGTGTTGATTTTGTCCCCCGGCTATCTGGCTTCACAATGGTGTCACTTGGAATTGAACGCCTTTTTAGCCAAAGTGGGCTCCAATTCTGGGCGCGTCTTTGTGGTTGAACACGAGCAAGTGGAACGGCCGGCCGAACTTTCGGATTTACTCGGTTATAAATTTTGGGTATCCGATGATGCCGGCCATCCTCGTACCTTGGCCATACCAAAGCCCAACCCTGAAGAAGTTGAATATTATCAAAGACTTTATGACTTGGCCCGTCAATTAACGGATCAACTTAAAGAGTTAAAAGAACAGGCTAAGGCAACGCCAGTGGCGGTTTCCTCGCCCACGAATATTACGCCGACCATTTTTCTTGCTGAAGTCTCGTCCGATTTAGAAGAACGCCGCCAAGAGGTCAAACGTTATCTTGATCAACAAGGTGTGCGGATATTACCGGACAAAGCCTATTCATTTGCCACCATTCAACAATTCTTGGATCAAGACTTGAGCGAATGTCGCTTATTTGTACAACTGCTCAGTGATAAAACCGGTAATGGCTATCCGCAATTTCAATATGAACGTGCCATCGCCGCGAACTTGCCTATTCTACAATGGCGTGATCCGGCCTTAGACTTAGCGGCCGTCACCGACGATGCCCACCGCGCCCTGTTGTCGCTAAGCACTGTCGTCGCTACCGATCATATCGAATTTCAAGCGTATATTATTAAACAATTAAAACAACAATTAAAACCAAAAGAAGATGAACCGATTGACGAAGATGTGTTCGTGTTTGTCAATGCCGCCCCCGAAGATATGCCATTAGCCCACCAAATTAAAGACATTTTAGAGGCACGCGGTGTTGGTTACAGTCTACCCTTAGACCTTTCCGTTACCACCAAACCGGCAGAAATCCGTCAGTATTTAGAACAAAATTTACTGTCTTGCGATGCTGTCATCGTGCTTTACGATAGCACCTCAGTCGTTTGGGTTAATGAACAAATTCTGTATTGTCGACGTATGCAAAGGCAGCGTGAGCAACCCTTAAAATTCATTGCTGTCTATAACACACCGGCCACTCATAAGCCTGCTTTAAATATGAAATTACCCAACATGCAGATATTAGACTGCCCATCGCCGCAAGTTGAAACCTGTTTACCACTTTTATTTCGGTACTTACAAACATGAGCGATTTTCCCTATCCCGGCTTACGTCCGTTTCAACGCGATGAAACCGACATCTTTTTTGGACGTGAAGATCACACAGACGAACTGATAGAAAAGCTCGGACACACCCATTTTATTGCAGTGGTAGGGCCTTCCGGTTGTGGTAAATCTTCACTGGTACGCACCGGCTTACTGGCCGGTTTAGAAAGAGGTTTTCTCGCCAGCGCAGGCGTGCGTTGGCGGATAGCTGAATTACGCCCCGGCACGCAACCGTTTCATCGTTTAGCTGAAGCACTGTTGGTGGACAAAGCCTTAGGGCCGGAATATACGGCCAATTTCACACCTGACGCTGACGCTGCGGCCTTTTTGTACGCCAGTTTACGCCGAGGCTCGCTCAGCCTACACGAAATCTATAAAGAAACGTTGAAGGCAGAACACACTAACCTCCTGTTAGTGGTTGACCAATTTGAAGAGCTTTTCCGCTACTACCGGCGAGATTCGGCCTACCAAGCTGCGGCATTTGTCGCGCTGCTACTCGCCAGCAGCCGACATCAGGCCATTTACGTCGTTATCACCATGCGCTCCGACTTTATTGGCGACTGTGCGCTGTTTTACGACTTACCAGAAGCCATTAACCAAGGCCTCTTTCTTACCCCCCGCCTCACCCGCGATCAATTGCGTGACGCGATTAAAGAGCCGGCCAACGTCTTTGAAGGCGATCTCGAACCCACCTTAGTCAACCAACTGCTCAATGACATAGGCAATGATCCAGACCAATTGCCGCTGCTACAACACGCCTTGATGCGGATGTGGAATCTTGCCACCGATGAAAATCCTCACCAAGTCATCCTGACTTCCAAACACTATGAAAGCATCGGAGGCCTCACCACCGCTTTATCCAAACACGCCGAAGAAGCCTACACTGAACTTGAACCGGCCCAACGACAAGTTGCCGAAATCTTGTTTTGCAACCTCACCGAGCGAGGCAATGGGCTGCGCGACACGCGCCGCCCCGTTAAGTTAGAAGAAGTCACTACCCAAGCCAATGTCCCGTGGCAAGAAGTCGCACAGGTGGTAGAAGTCTTTAGACAAGCCGACCGGAGTTTTTTAACGCCGCCCGTCGGCCAACAGTTAGAGCCTGACAGTGTCATAGACATCAGCCATGAAAGCCTAATTCGTCGTTGGCAACGCTTAAAAGAATGGACTCAACAAGAAGCCGAATCGGCCGAACAATACCGGCGTTTGGAAGATACTGCCCGTCTTTGGAACAAGCAACGTGCCGACTTATTATCAGGCGTTGAACTCGAAATTGCCTCTGCATGGTCTCAACAAACACAACCCACCGCCGCTTGGGCAAAACGCTATGGTTATGACGAAGGTAAATGCTTTGATCTCGCCTTGCGCTTTTTAGACAAAAGCAAAGAACAACAAAAGCGAGAACGACAAACGAAAGAGACTGCACGACAAAAAGAATTGCGACGCGCCGGTAGAAAGGTTGCTTGGGCCGTGACGGGACTGATTGTGACGACAGCGCTGGCCGTGTGGGGCTTTGCAGAAACCCTGCTTGTCCTTAAACAAAAACAAATTGCTGAACAAGCAAAATTAGAGTCACAACTCAATAATGCCGCATGGTTGGCACGGTTTGAAGACTACGCCAAGGCCAATGATGTCTTAAGTAACATAAACGAATCAGTCCAAGCCACTCCAGAATGGCAGATGCATGCTCTTCGTTTGCTCAATTGGTTTAGCAAGCAAACAAACAAATCAGTCCAAGACACTCAAAAATCGCATTTCCATGCGCGTCGTTTGCTCAATTGGTTTACCGGGCTCATGGGGAGTGATTCTGAAAAGGTGTATAAAGGCGCGGGAAATATCTTATTGGCAGTGGCAGTCAGTCCTGATGGAAAGCAGGTGGCCGCTGCCGGACTCAATGGCAGATTAATGCTATTTGATGTAGATACGGGAAAGTATAAATCTCTACAAGGACACACAGAAACTGTACGGACTATAGACTTCCATCCACAAGAGCAATGGCTAGTCAGCGGGGGGGATGATAAACGTATTATTTTTTGGTCCTTGCCTGACGGCAAGAAATTACGTGAATTGGAAAGAGCCCCTGATGAAGTCAAGGCCCTCGCCTTCAGTCCAGACGGAAAGTATTTAGCCAGTGCTGGTGGCGAGGATGAAAGTAAAAATGGTGACATTATCTTGTGGGACACGCAAACCTACAAAAAGCGAGGTACATTCAAAGGACATACTGCTCGTATTTCGGAGGGCGGACTTGCCTTTAATTCTACCGGCGAATGGTTAGCCAGTGCCTCTCACGATAAGACAGTACGCTTGTGGAATGTGAACACGCACGAAGAAACATATATTTTGGAGGGGTTTATTAACACGGTTAATAAAGCCATTTTTAGCCCTGATGGGAGTCATTTAGCAACCTGTTCAAAACAAACGCTGTATCTCTGGAAAATAGGTTCGGACAAAGTGGAACTATCGCACAAGTTACTAGGGCATCAAGGTGAGGTATATGCCTTAAGCTTTGTAGCAGAAGGACGTCACCTTGTTTCTGCAGGTGAAGATCAATCCTTGCGTCTCTGGGATATCGAAAGCGGAGTCACCTTGCGGATATTCCAAGGAAATTTAGGGGATATTAATGACATTGCCGTCACCAAGGCCGGAAAAATATACAGTGCCAGCAATGATCAAACAGTCAGGCGTTGGAACATAGATTTGCCTGATCAGTGGGTAGTCGAGTTGCCCGGTACACCGATCTCTGTCGCTATTGTACCTAACGGCAAGCGTGTTGCCGTGGGATTTAAGGACGGTACATTGCGTTTGTATTCCCTACCTAAACGCCACTGGCTAGGGGAAAAGTTTGAGCTCCAATTGTTAGGAGAAAAGTTAAACGCACATAAAAATTGGGTAAAGCACCTTGCTTTTAACTCAGAGGGTACTTTGCTTGCATCAGGCAGTAGTGACAATTCCGCTAAACTGTGGGAACTGACTACAGACAACGAATTTAAAGAAAAACAGCAATTTATAGATCATACAAAAAAAGTGTCGGCCGTTGCTTTTTCTCCTGACGATAGTCTCCTTGCCACGGCGAGTTATGATGGTAATATTGGTTTATTTAGAGTGGGCACTGAACAAGAAAAACCCAAAAAATTTCCGAAAAATGTTCATCATCAAGGACGAATTTACTCAGTTTCTTTTGATAACAGTGGCACACGCTTATTAAGTGGCGGAAAAGATGGCATGCGACTGTGGAAAGTCGATCTTAATAAGCCACTTTTGTCACCCCTTGATTCACATCCACAAAAAGGGGTCAAGTGGATAAGTTTCAGTCCTGATGGTAAGCGAGTGGCTAATGTGGGTCGTGACAGTTTAGTCCATATTTATGAAACAGAGCCTTTGAAAGAACAATATTCTTTAAGAGGACACAGAAACACAATAACCCATGCTTTATTCAGCCCTGACAGCCGACAACTTGTCACAGCAAGTATCGATAGGACTGTGCGTATGTGGGATTTATCCAATCCGCTTGAACATCACCTATTTACTTTGAGCTTACCCACAAATGGGCCTCTAGTGGATTTTGATTTCCGTTGTACTTCCCAAGATGGTTGTTGGATAGTTGTGCCTCTTCGAGAGGGTAGACTGGCATTGTATGACTTAGGGCAGATTTATAACACAGTGAACAATGAACAGTGAACAGTGAACAGTGAACAGTTATTAGCGAGTAGTTAACCGTTAACAGCTAAGAGTTAAAAAGGGCAAACTCCGAGGTTGATCTCGCGGAGCTACTAATCAGCAAACCTCGGAGGTTTTTCAGCGGGTACCCTTAAGGGTTTGGCATTTTCTGAAATACTATACTCAACGCGGTCACAAACAAAACTTTTCTGTCATTTCGAGCCCAGCGATAAATCTTAACTGGCTCAATATTTATAGCGAAGCTCGAACCGAAGAACTTTGAGTTAAATGACAAAAGCGCAGATTATGCCCGTGCTGAGTATATAGTTATCAATCCTCGTCATCCCACGGTTCTTTAGGAATACCAGTATCCCATTCTTCAGGAAAGCGTATCGCTCTGCGCCCCAAGGTTTCGTCTTTATACGGTGGCTCTACTCCTTCTCCAGTAGTAGCAGTAGTAGAACTCTGCACTTTGTCCTTCTCACACGGAGGTTCAAAACAAGAGCGACTTTCCAGCGATTCTTCCCCCAGCGGTTTGGTAGGAGAAAATGTCGGTGTTGGGCGGTTCTTTTCGGCCTCAGGCTTTGTTGAAGGGGATGAGGGGTTGCTATTGCAACTGGTAAACATCATAAGACTAAGACAAACAATCAGGTAACGGTTCATAGCCAATTCCTCCAATGTTCTGCGTTCATTCTACTCACACTCATTTCCCTTAATCACTCCTTGAATGAATCCTCAGCGCATAATATTTTCCCGCCGGGGATAAATTGTTGGGATTTTCGTACTCCCTTGAAGAGTGAGTATATGAAAACAAAGTAATATTGGTAATACTACAATAGTAACAATAGTATTGCAAACCATAATCGCCGCAAGGGGTGCAACGCAAGGTTAATATAGTACAACCAATGAGGAAAAAAACGACTGAGGAAATAGGCGAATCGTGGGGAAATTATTATACCGTTTGTAGTAGGCGCTTTAGCGCCTTGCGTTTATAGTAGGCACTTGCTGCGCCTTGCGTTTGTAGTAGGCGCTTTAGCGCCTTAATCTTTATGTAAGTTGTGGCTAAATAAAATACCCACACGAAAACTTTTTTTCTCTATGGGTATATTATTATTCACGCTCCTCCCCTAAGCAACAAAACACCTACAAAAAGTATCACTAATGAAGCGCGTTTGTGGGCCATAACTTAATTTGAAAACCTCCAAAATATTTTATGGCCCTCAAAATCGAGAGTCCAAATAACCCTAAAAATATAGGTAAATAACTGGGCCCGTGTATCACTACTCTGCCAAGCGACTCTTGCCAAACTAAAGTTTGGACTCCTGCTATACTCTTGCCAAACTAAAGTTTGGACTCCTGCCAAACTAAAGTTTGGACGAGTAGTTGAAAACCTTGAACTGCTGTGAGTTTATGTTGGGTGGAATGAAGTGCAACTTAGAGAGCTATATAGGTTCGTTCAACCTACCATAAATCAGTCACACGGAGGAATGGTGGGTTATAGCAAAGCGCCTACCCACCCTACGTTTGCTGAGGTTATCGGCTCATTTATTTGAAGAAGCGAAACGCGCCATAAATTCCAATACCGTCTGTCGGTATTCCTTATACTTGAAGGTACTTATATGCCCATTTCGGGTTTGTTTATAAACTTTTGGTTTTCCAGCTAATCTAAACAACTTTTGAGCATGACTTGGTAGAACGACTTTATCTTCATGGCTGTGCATGATAAGCAGTGGAACGGGTGATATATTCTGAATGAAGTCTTGGGGATCATATTTGTCAGTGAATAGCATAGATAGTGGGTATTGAAATGGCCATGTTAACCAAAAATTACTAAGTTTCTCGCGTGCGATGGTACGAAAACTGGAAAAACCCGCATCTATAATTACGCCGGCTAGTTGTTCTTTTACCTTTGGATTACTACCCACAAAATAGATACCAAGGCTCGCTCCTAGACTTTGCCCCATCAGATATATTGGTTTTTTTTGTACGAGTTGATTTTGGATTAGCCATTTGAACCCAGTATTTATGTCATCTATGGCATCCTGAACAGTGGGCTTACCGGTTGATTCGCCATAGCCTTGATAATCTATTAGATAGACATGATATCCCTGTTTGGGTAGCCAATGAACGCTATGAATATGGGCACTGATATTTTGAGCATTGCCATGCAAAAAAAACACTGTGCCTTTGGTTCTTTCTACGGTTGAAGGAAGAAACCAGCCATGAAGTTGTATTCCGTCTGGTGTTCTCAGATAGATATTTTGGTGCTTGAGTCCAAATTTACTGGGGGTGCTGTATTTGATTTTGTCTGGATAAAATACGATGTTTGTGCAAGCTGAGGTAAGTACAACTATGAAAATAAGAATGAATTTTTTGAACATGGTTCTAAGCGGCGGACACAAAAATTGATTTTTATATCAGTCATCCTTGTTATTTTGCGTGTACTTGTGCATTTAGATGTCCAAGATAAATCTTGGACTCCTGATGTCCAAGATAAATCTTGGACTCCGGACGAAATCTAAGGCTATTCGCTTTGAAAATAATTATCTGAAAATCTATATCAGTTTACCAATACCATTTTAGTCCAATAGAACTCTGTGTGGCTTTTTCATTAGAAAATTCTGCATAAAATGCATATCGATCAGTCAATTGGTATTGTATTTTCCCTCCCCAAACCTCATAAAATTTATTATCACTGGCAGATTCTGTTCCTAAATAAAACCAAGCCCGGGTTTTTCTCCAATCAAATCTAAAACCTAAATGGGGACGTAATCGAACATAAGGGGCGAGTGTATGTGCCGATATATCAGCAATCCCATAAGTTATAAGATTTTTATTCCATTCCCACGCATAGCCAGCCCCAAAACTTACAACGCCATCGTAACGGTATTTTCCTTCTTTTTCAATACGATCAGCACCAACACGTAATTTCCAAGACCAGTGATTTTCATCCGCTAGCTGAATTGGTAAGGTATTAAGGTTAATAACACGTATGAAATCCAATTGATCTAAAAATATCTTATGTTCATCCTTATGAATTCCAACCGTCAGATCAAAAACAACAAGCTCATCGCCTTCTAGGCTATTTGACCCAATTAATTCCTTTTTAAATGGCGACCAATTCAACCGTAAGAATACATCTTTGTTTGATTCGTTGGCAATATTGAACCCAAATTCCATCGGGGGTGAACCTTCGGCTGGTGATGGCAAGTCTGGAATTTTAATTGTGGGCATTGAACGAACTGGCAGCTGCAAACGCGCTAACAAAATCTGTTTTTTTATTTCTTCTTTCTTACGAATTGATTCTGGTTTATCGGCAAGAAGTTTATATTCGTAATAGGCAAGTAAATTGTCTAAAATTAAAATTCTTCTCTCAATTGAAATTTTTTCCAATTCCTCTTTACTGAAATGAAGGCCTTTGAGGATAATCGAATTGAAAATTTCAAGTTCTTCTGTTGTTAACAAATTCAGTTTCTGATAGAATTTTCGTTGACTTGATGGGATAAAACGTACTGATTGAATTAATTTTTGGCCGATAGATTCATGTCTAACTTTATCAATGTCATTTAAGCGATGAAATAATTCTACTGGAACGTACCACACTAACACATTTCCCAATAATTCTTCATCTATTACTAATTCCAACAATTCCGCAAGACGATAAGCACAATTTTTGTCTAAAAAATAATAGCCAAATTTATGACCAACGATTTCCCAGATATGGAAAATCAATAATAGGCGTTCTTCATCGGACAATATCAGCTTATATTCCCAAATATCACGCTGTTCAGTATGTGAATAAACCATATCTTGCGTATAGAAATATTTGTCAGAAAATCCAGCTTCATAGCCTCCCCAAAGTCCTCTTACCACATAAAGCAAGGTATTTTCGTTTTCTGGCACTAATGCGCCATAATTCAGTGTCAAGTCAAACAGTTGGTTATCGGTGGTAGAGTCTGTGTTGAGTTTAAGAAGAGTGTGTCCAAAAGTTGAGGCTGGATTACCCAAGTAACCACTGACTAAAAGTAGGCTAATTGATTTGACTCTTTCAAATAATGCCCAATTTTCTAATTTCTGACATTTAGGTTCTCTTATTTTATAATTGGGTAACGGTAGTTGCTGAGAAAGCCAAAAATAACGTGCCGGAAACCTACAACGTGCGTGTTCATCCATGTTTCCAGGCTCCCATGGCGCAAAATAGGCGTTGATCGTAGCTGATAACTCAGCACTCGGATTATTTCTACCATTTGAGGATATAAAGAAATTTTTTGTTAAAACGACACTGTGTTTAGTATTACGTTCATAATGAAGCAATTTAAGCCAGGTTGGATGACTGGCAAGATTTAGTTGTTCAGCTAGATTGAGAATTTTTGTCGCAGAGGATGCTTGGGCTGGGATACCGAAAAACAAAAAATGGGTAATCGTGCAGAAAATTATTAATGGTTTTATTGTAGACATACTAATAATATTTAACCAAATAATTGAACAGAATATTAATCTGAATGAATTTAAAAAGTGACGTTAAACATTGCATTATTTTTGCTGTCAATAATCAGGTGAAAACCCAAAGCTCCGCTGTGCGGAGCAAAGGGCTCCTTTTAACCTAACTAACCATCACAGAAAAATTCCAGAAGCAATGCCAAAGACTGGAAAACTCATGCTTTAGCATTTTTTAGAGACTGGCAAAAAGTGCTGATTATAACGGTTGAAATCTCTAACGGTATAGAGGTTCAGAAAAATAATTTTAAAAAAGCCAATAGTGAATAAATAGACGTCCAAGATAAATCTTGGACTCCGGACGTAATTAGACGTCCAAGATAAATCTTGGACTTCGGACGAAATCAACGTCCAAGATAAATCTTGGACTCCGGACGAAATCGATGCAGTCTATATATTGACAACCAAATCATACAAAGCTTCCGCTTTTTCAAAGCGGTTTTGATCAACATAACTTGGGTTTGCAACAATTTTGGCAAAACCATTGCGTAACACTTCAAGCTTCTGTGGCGCTTGAGATTCATATCCAGCCAATTCCATCAGTGAATCAAGATATCTTCCACTACCACTTGCTAAATCCTTTTCTAAAACGTCATAGGAGTTATAAATGAATGAAGCGACTTTTTCTTGTCCACCATTGCAAGTATCTGGAGAAGATAGATTCGAGATGATTGCGGTTGTCCCTGAGTCCCAAGTGACGTTAGTTACAGCGGCAACTGCTCTATTTGTTGGAGCAATTATCGCTCCTAGTCCACACTCGGTATAGATGTCAGCAAATTCTCGTGCCATACCGGATTGAGAAAAAGCCAATAAAGTTAGGGTAGTAATAGAAAAACCCTTAATTGTTTTTAACATATTCTATTTCTCCTTTTTTAAGAAGAACAACGTTGTTTGGAATAGAAATTAAATAAATGGTTCTTATCTTAACTAAATTCAGGTTCTTTGGGAAGTTAAGGCTATTCAGTTCCAAGTTAGTTAATTTCTATTTTGCTTATACTCGATGATCACGTTTTTTATGCTTGACTTATTGTTGTGTTCGTCCAAGGGTAGGAAAATCCCTTCCCCCTTAACGGGAGGATGATAAAAAATTTGATCACCGATAAAGCGTTCCGCATCAGATTTATTGGCATAATGCACACACTTTCATCGTCTGTATAACGACATAAATAGGCTTTACCTGCCCAGTTTTTGCTTCTCCAGTACCTGCTGTGAACCACGCCGCGTACTCGGTTGCGAGATCGATAGCGTCAGCTGTGTATGCCACACAACTGATGACTCCTAAACGATGTCACCCCAGACGGAGCAGCATTCTAACACGAAAAACGAAAATGCCAGCCTTTTTTAAAATTTGTGCCTGTTCAATGAATGGGCAAAGGACGCACACTAAGCTTGCTAATTCATTGTAAAAGCGTTGTGCCTCAGATTTATTTGCAAATGCACACACTTTCAGGGTCGGTATAACGACATTTCAAGGCTTTACCTGCCCAGATTTTGCGTCTCCTGCACAGGTGAACTTTGCGCGTACTCGGTTGCGATTAGTATAGCGTCTGCCGTGTATGCCACACAACTGATGGCTCCTAAACGATGTCACCCCAGACGGTATGGCATTTTAACACGAAAAAAATGCCAGCTTTTTTGAAATAAATAGTGGCGGTGACGGCGGCCAGTTCTCACCATGCCAGGCGGTTTGAGATTGTGGGCCTTGTGAGAGAATGCCACAAAACGCCCGCGGCCTTGGCGAGCCAAGCACCGCCCGTTCTTAGCGCGGATAGATGTATTTTAAAAGTGATAGATAAGAAAAATAGGCACTGGCGTCATTGAATGGGATTTTATGCTGGGTGGACAAATCTCAAGCCCCACCCAAATCCTCGTCAGACAACTAAGGTGGGTGGACGATCTCAAACGAGACACTGTGTGCGCCCATAAAACCGACAGATAAAGTAGCATAGACAGATAATCTTTCTTCGTTCCCACCGCGTCAGGCCTGGAAATGCGTACCATGACGTTCCAGCCTGAAGTGGAAACGAAGTACAAAATTTATCATAACAAATAGGGAGGAGCGTGAAAATAATATACCCATAGAGAAAAAAAGTTTTCGTGTGTGTGGGCCTACTACAAACTTAGGCGCTAAAGCGCCTACTATAAACTTAGGCGCTAAAGCGCCTACTATAAACTTAGGCGCTAAAGCGCCTACTACAAACTTAGGCGCTAGAGCTTTTACGTTGTTTTTAATGCCTTACGTTTGAGAACTAAAATACGTTTTCTACCACGATCGGCATAAGTAAAACCTAATCCTGTACGAAATATTTCTGGAATGTAAAAACGTTCACTGTCGTTGATTTCCTTATCTTCATAGATGACACCCATTTCTTTAAGTATCTCTATTGTTTTTGGTTCCATCTCTAGCTGTTCTGGGGCAAATGGCACTTTGAGTTTATCAGCGGAAAATTGAGCAATTTTTGAAGCCCACTGTTTAAACAATAGATATTCTTCTTTGGCTTCCTTTACTTTCTCGACACTACAAGGGGTTATTGACTGACGTATTGCTTGAGGCGGTAATAACCGCGTTTTTTTCCAGTTTTCAACGAGTTCTTGATGCTCTAATCCATATTTGGCTGAGTACAATAAGAATCTCACAATATCTCTGGCTTGAAGTTGTCGATTAAAATCGGTTAAAGCGGCATAAACCCAATTAACGGTTGTGGCTTCTCTTGAATTATCTTGTCCCAGTTTTTTGCCCCATAACTTTTCCAGAAATTGATTGAGTTCTTTTGAAGTCAATTTTTCCGTATTTTTATCGACCGCGTCAAGAATTTTTGCTTGAGCACATATCCAGTAAACAAACTTCAAAAATGAGTCAAAATCCCAAGACAGATCATAAGCCCGATACCGGTTTTCAAATTGTCCTTGATTTTGAGGAATAGCATGTCTTAGAAAATCTATTCTCAAAAAAATAATCAGCCCAATATTGGGTTGCCGTATTTCTCCCAAGCGGTAGGGAATCTCAAGTAATGTTCTGACAGCCCTTTGTTGTACTTCATTAGAAGCGATTTCTAAAAAAATATCCTCCAAACCATCAAATAAAAAAATGACACGCACTTGTTTTTCTTTTAAATAAACATCCAATTCAGCTAACTTAGCTGCTTGAGTTGAGCCTTTACTTTCACCCGTTTTCTTGATCGTTTTATAAAGTACCTCAATCCAAAAAGCACTCCACTCATTTTCAGGTAACTGCTCGGATAAGGCACGTTTAATGTCATCATTAAGATGACTAGGAGAAAAAGAGGAGGCCTCAATATGTGTGAAAAATGCGTTTCTGGCTCGCTCAATTTTTCGTAATGCTTTTTTTGACAACGTATTGGATTGTAAGAGAGGAAAAATAAAGCTATCAGTTCCCGGTGTTTCCTGAACGGGAGAAATACGGGTTTTTGCTAAAAGCCAGCGTCCGAAATGCGCTAATTGAACATAGTTAAACGTTTTTCCAGCCCCTTTAGCGCCAATACAAACAACGCTTGGCAATTCTTCTACATGATTTGACGCTAAATTTTTGAGTGATTTTGTGACCAACAAATCATCGCTTTCACCACTTTCAGCATATTCATACTTTTCGCACGTTTCTTTTAACCGGCTGACTTGCTCAATCGGATTATCCATAGAAATCGCAGGAATGATAATAGGCGTTAAAACTTCTTTTGCCCTGTGCATAGCCCATTGCATTAATGTGGTGTCTTCATTAATTTTTTTCCTCGCATCTACCCAATCAGAAACATAAAGTAACTGTTCCGCAAAAAAAGTTTCTTCAAGATTTAGTCTCTGAGTTTGTATATCATCCTTTTCTTCAACACGATAACTTTCAGCAATATTTTGAAGTACCTTCTCATAAATTGGAGAATCTTTCAAGTCTTGTTTAAGCAGACTAATGACAATTTTAGGATCTAAATAGGTTCCTGTCTCAATTTCTTCCAAGCTCGGTGCCAGCTTTGACAATTTTTCCAATGCGAGTCTTGTTCCGCTAACGGACTGTTCCGATAAAGTGGTTATCAAATAACGTTCTATTCGGGGATCAAAAAGAATTGGACTGGCTAATTCAGTTAATCCGGCTCTCAGATCAATTAAGACATAGTTTGCATTAATCGCTCTCGCTAATTGGAAAATGGCCTGACTACACTCCCAAGTACCATCAATACTTTGTGCAATATGCTCAGGTAAAATACGAATATCAAGCAATTGATTGTCTGTTAAACAAGCTGGCAGAAAATAAAATCCATAATCATGATAGGATTTTTTTAATTCTTTGGCATAAAAGGCAATCGTACTTTTTTGGTCAGTTGGCGGATAATGATAAGCCTCAAGAAAATCAATGATTGATACCGTCGGTTGTAATTTTTCCTCGCGATGCCAATATGTTAAACCGGGTGCTTCTAAGTCGGCATCTATGACCAATATATTGGTGTCATGATGAATAGTCTTAGCTTGCTCAAGTAAAGCAAATAAGTAAGCGACTAAATGCGAAGTTCTACCTACCCCACCTTTGAAAGAATGAAAAGCAATCATAAGAATATCATCGGGAAAAGGGGGTGGAAATTGAATAGTATGGCTATTTATTTCAGCACTTTTCAGATATTCCACTTCTTTCCAAAAAGGACGGAACGCATTTTTTATGTCATGGGCAGTCTCGCCAGCCAGAAATTCGACTGGTATCGTGCTGTCATCTATATCCAAACGAATCACTGATTCTGTTTGATCAAACCAACCTAAAAACCATTCCTTTAAGATATTTTTCGCATCTTCCTCTTTAAAAATTTTTGATGCATATTCTATTTCAATCGCATCATAAAAACAATTTATATCCAAAATACTGCTAGGCATTTTGGTTAAACCATTGGTTTTATTTCTTATAATGCGATCTATATCTAACCATGTTCTTAATTTCATGTTTTTTTCAACTCGAATTTAATCCATTCAACGATTTTTAATAATTTTGCTTCAATCTCTTTATCAGATAATCCGCCAGTTGACTGACCGCCATAACGCCACATTTGATTAAAGTCTTTTGGTTCAACTGTGCGTGTATCTTTACTTTTTCTATTGTTTTTTTTAATGGGAACCATTTGAGTCCGCCTTAAAACAAGATCACCCTGAGCATGCAATTCTTTTAAAAGTTTATTGATATCATGGGTTAAAATATCAGAGTCTAAACCATCGGTTCGTGATTGTCTCTTAACTTTCATGATCAAGGCTTTTAAACCACATTCTACCGCATAAAATAAAAGTAAACGATGGGCATTAGTCCGATCTTGTTCTTTCACTTGTAAGACAGCACGAAGATTTTGATCCCAAGCGTTTTTCATCTCACGGTTAGTAAATGGTATTTTTATTGCCATTAAAGTCCATAATAACAAGGTTTTTTATGCAAAGTTCGGAGCGATAAATCCTGATTTTAACGGATTTTTTCTCTAATGCGAATGAATTAATTTTTTCGTTCTTTAAGTCTAATATTTTTATCATATCGTCAGCTTTTTTGAATTCATCAGTTCCTTCCTCTTGGCGATGGTAAAATTTCCAGTGTTAAATCATCATAGACAAAATAGCCTTTATCGCTTTTCGGCCAAAGCCGCCCAAAGCTTTATTGACGTGAGTTCGACTTTCAAGTAGTTATAAATAGTTAGTTAAATCAATAGGTTATGTTTAAGTCGCCGGCGTAGGGTGCGTCCCACGCACCTGAAAGTTTCATTCACCAAAATTATTCTTGTCAAAATGAATACCACCCCTTAGACGGAATAAATATTTGACATTTTGGTGAAAAGTGGAATAGGGCCACTCAATGATTTGTTTGACATAACCATGTTTAACCGGTTTGTTGTGGATATAATCTTAACGAACACGACAATAATTGGATTTATTTTACCACAGTTTCCGACACACACCCTCATTGACACCATTTAAAATCATTAATGGTGCATCACTGAATGGGCAAAGGACGCACATTAAGCTTGCTAATTCATTGTAAAAGCGTTGTGCCTCAGATTTATTTGCAAATGCACACACTTTCATGGTCGGTATATACTCAACGTGGCCATAATTTGGATTTCCTGGTAGCTACACAGGCTATATTAATATCGCCCCGTTGGGGCTTTTCGGTAGTTACTTAAGTTATTTTTGTTTCTCAAAAAGTCCTTTTCAGGCAAAAGTTTCGCGGAGCGAAACTTTTGCCTGAAAATTTGTTCCTTTCTTGAGTATAACGACATTTCGAGGCTTTACCTGCGCAGATTTTGCGTCTCCAGCGCGGGCGAAATTTGCGCGTACTCGGTTGCGATTAGTATAGCGTCTGTCGTGTATGCCACACAACTGATGACTCCTAAACGATGTCACCCCAGACGGGATAGCATTTTAACACGAAAAAAATGCCAGCTTTTTTGAAATAAATAGTGGCGGTGACGACGGCCAGTTCTCAGCATGCCATAGGCGGATTGATATTGTGGGCCTTGTGAGAGAATGCCACAAAACCCCGCGGCCTTGGCGAGCCAAGCAGCGCCCGTTCTTAGCGCGAATAGATGTATTTTAAAAGTGATAGATAAGAAAAATATAGCCATTATAAATTCTTTTCACCTCCCCACCCTGCCTCTAGCCCCATTCGTTGTAACTCATTGATTTTTAATACCTGCATGGCTTGGTAGGGATTACCTTGTCGAAAGCTTATCCAGCCGACACTTTTGGCACTGTTCACTATCGGGAAAATACGCGAGGTTTCAAGCGTTAGCATGGCCCCCAATTGACGCTCATCGTTATACATAAGTCTTTTGGATACTCTTGTACAACGGATACGCGAAATAATCGGATAGTCTTGTACAACGGATACGCGAAATAATCGGATAGTCTTGTACAACGGATACGCGAAATAATCGGATAGTCTAGTACAACGGATACGCGAAATAAACGGATAGGGGCGCATTCCCAAAAAAAGGGTCATTATGAGTATATTACTCTGTAGTTCGTAGTTCGTAGGGTGGGCAAGGGGCTGTATAATTGTTGTTTTTTTTGGAATTCCGACAGCACGCTTCCCACCCTACTATCCGTTTATTTCGCGTATCCGTTGTACTAGAGAGTGTGTCTTTACTCTTCTAACAACACCTCCGTTGTGATTTCTTTGCCATCGCGGACAAAAACCAATGCCACCTTGTTACCCGGTTTAAACATCCCTAGTGCTGCCATATAGTCATAAATGTTGTTGAGCTTGACAGTACCTAATTGGATGATAACATCACCGTTTTGTAAGCCGGCTTTGTGAGCCGGGCGGTTTTCTTTGACAACATCTAAGTGTAGTCCTTTCCCAGCAAACGCATAATCTGGCACGACACCTAAGGTGACCTTAAATTTAGAACGGCCTTTGCCACGTTGGTGTTGGCTTTCGGCTTTGGTAAAGGCCAACTTTTCGCCACGATGTTCAATCTCTAACACGACATCACGGATAAATTTGACGATGTTCTGTTGTGTTGGGTAGTTTAGCCGCCAAAAGTCGTCGGTGGAACGATTATAGTCATCGTGTACCCCGGTAAAAAATGCCAGCACTGGCCGTTTTTTGTGGTAAAAAGAACTCTGATCACTCGGCCCCGGGCCATCTTTTTGTTTCGCCAGTTTAAATCGGTAAGTGTGGTTGATTTTGTCTAGGATTTCGGCCCAGACTGGGGACATAATACTTGGAGCCAATCAGCCCAAATTCTTCGGCCGTAAAAGCCATAAACAGTAAACTATGTGCCAGTGGCTCGGATTGGCGGCTAAAATAGTGGGCGAGTTCTAGCATAGCAGCCACGCCAGAGGCATTGTCGTCGGCGCCGTTATGGATGACACCGGCTTTGGCATCAAGCGATTGGGTACCGCCTAAACCAATATGATCATAGTGAGCACCAATTATGAGGGTTTTGTCGGTTTTGCCGGGCAAATAACCAATGATATTGCGCGTGTTGATGTGAATGTTTTTCACATCCGTCTTCAGGGTAAGTTGCACCGCTGGAATTGGAAAACTATTCGGCTTGGTTGAGTCATCAATCGTTTTTTGGAGCTCGGCGAGGTTTTTTCCAGCCGCGGCTAAGAGTTGATTGGCTACGGTTCTGGAAATGCTGACAGCGGCAATCCCGGAACCTTTGAAATCAAAATCTGTTTGAAATTTAACCAATTCATTTAATTGGTTCTGCTGTGCCAGCCCTGTTACAAACAAAACGGCTTTTGCGCCTTTTTCTCGTGCCACAACCAGTTTATGTCGCAAACTGGCATAGCGTTGCAACGGACTGTGCGGGTTATCACTGGCTGGTGCCGCTTGCAGCATTAGCAAGATTTTGCCGTTCACTTTGAGGTTGGCATAATCATCATAATGGGCATCTGGCGCTGAAATGCCATAGCCGGCAAACATCACTTCCCCAGTTACTTCATCGGTATCGGAAAAGGCTAATGGCAGGTAATCTGTTTTGAGCGTCAATGTGGTTGCGGTTGTGCCAGTTTTGATGAGCAACTGATTGTTATCGCCGAGTTTGACATCGCCTATAAATTCAAAGGCTTGAAAATAGGACGGGTGACAACGCGCGGACGATAAAGCGAGTTTCTGACAAGTTGTATCAGTGATCGGTTTTAATCCATATTCGGCAAAACGCTCGGCAATGTAATGAGCCGCGTATTCAATGCCCGCCGTGCCCGGATAACGGCCCATTAGGCGATCATCGGCCAAAAATCGGACATGATGAAACAGTTCGGCGGCTTTAATGGCGGGGGTTTGCTGATAATTTTCGACTTCTGGCACCAGTTCCCGCACATCCTCTACCCAATCGGCTATGAAAATATTGGTTTCGCGGGGACGTTCATTATGTCGATTTGAACCCCACACCAATTTTTTGCCATCCAATGAAAACATTGGAAAACCATCAAATTTTGGCGTGTAAGTGATGCGCTCCAAACCACTGCCGTCAATGTTAATCATGTAAAGATCAAATTCACGCCCGTTTGGATCCTCTATATTAGAGGAAAAAATGATCTTGTCGCCAGAAGGGTGAAAATAGGGGCCAAAAGAGGCTTTCCCTAACTGGGTTAGCTGTTGTTGATTGGAACCGTCAGCCTCCATAACAAAGAGCTCAAGCTGGTTTGGACGAATCTGTCCCTTTTTGAGTAAACGTTGATAATCGGCTAAGCCTTGTGGATCGTTATCAAAGCGACTGGCACGCCACACGATTTTGGCGCCGTCTGGAGAAAAGAAGGCACCGCCATCATAGCCGGGCGTATGGGTTAATTGTTGGGGATTGGATCCATCTAAATTCATGGTCCATAATTCCAAGTCGCCACTGCGGAGACTGGTAAATATAATTTTATCGCCCCGTGGCGAAAGTACGGCTTCTGCATCGTAGCCGGGCGTATTGGTTAATTTTTGCACAACATTGCCCTTGATATCGGCTTTATAAATATCGTAGTCAGGATACAAAGCCCAAACGTAGCCTTGACGCATATCCGCTGGCGGTGGACATGCCACACTGCCTTCGTGAGTTGAGGCATACAAAATGTGTTGTCCATCCGGATAGAAAAAGGAACAAGTGGTGCGTCCTTGCCCGGTACTCAACAGACGTTTACCACTACCATCACGATTCATCACAAAAATTTGATCGCAGGGTTGTTGCGGATGACGTGGTGTGGATTGATAGACGAGCTGAGTACCATCAATAGAAAAGTAAGCTTCGGCGTTTTCGCCACCAAAGGTTAGCTGCTGAACATTTCGCAGATGGACTTCACGATGATCTTTGAGCGGTTCATTTAATTGAGGCTCAGCCGCGATTGCTAGTAAATGCCAATGGCATAGTAAGATAAAAAAACACAATCGAATAGTTGACATGTTGTTAATTTTCCTTTTTAAGTTCGATAAAATTCCGAGACTCATCAGCACGCTCGCTATTCTACCCTATCTCTTCATCGTTATACATAAGTCTTTTGGATATCGGGTGCATTCCTGATAAGTACAACGGATACGCGTTCCGAAACGGATAGTATAGTACAACGGATACGCGTTCCGAAACGGATAGTCCAAGCGTTAGCATGGCCCCCAATTCTAATGAAAAGTGTAAAATGAAAATTGAAAAATGAAAATCTTTTTTGCAAGTAGACTATGCGCTGTCATTCTAAAGTTTTTTGTGGGTGTGTCCCACTGGGCGCATTCCCGTTTTCACGGTTAAGTAAGTACAACGAATTACGC
>NBMI01000336.1 GCA_002085445.1 Candidatus Parabeggiatoa sp. nov. 2 | reverse complement strand
TAACTAACTACAAGGATTGTATATATAACCACAAGGATCGTATAACTACAAGGATTGTATATAAAAAAGGATTAGATCGAGAAGGACTGACAAACCCCAAACACGGGAGCGAACCAATCCCTGCTTATATGCAATCCCTGTAGGGCTTGACATCATCAACCCCAAACACCTCTACGAACAAATCCCTTATTATATACAATCCTTGTAGGGATGGCATCGACAAGGCTTGTCTAATTAGAATGGTGGGCAACAAAAACACGTTGCCCACCCTACAAATGCACACTTATTGATTAGCTCACGGCTTAGATTTGGACTTTTATGTTTCGGGAATTCGTGCATCATTCCCTTCACTCAGATGAAGAAAAAAGTCTAAATTTCACCAGTAGTAATTCGCTACGCGAGATAAACCTGGGGATGGCAACCCTTATGTGTTAAGCTAATAAAAAATAGACTGAAAATCAATACGTTATAATTACCACTCGTCAGAAAGGGAATGATTTTATCTCGAATAATTCATCCCGATAGAATGGAAAAGAATTATCTCTTGTGAGTTTTGGAACCATTTGGTTTTATAGACATTTTTATTAGCTTAACACGTATGGGATGGCAACCCCCCAAAAAAAAACGAGCCCGCACATCGTGCGGGCAAACAAACCCAAACCCCAAAAAGCGGCCAAAACTAAAAAGCCCAAATTAGGAAGACTTGGCGAGGCGGAACCCGACGATGTTGTTGCGGACACCATGCGAGTAGATGCCGCGGGTAGCGGCTCGCACGTTCCTCGGTTCGGTGCTCCAAGAGCCGCCCCGGAGCACCAAACGGCTGCCTCTATTAGCACAACGCTGTTCCTTGCCACTATACTTGTCCTCATATTCAGAACAAGTCCACTCCCACACGTTACCTACCGTGTCATACAATCCGAAAGGATTCGCTGCAAAAGAACCTACCGGAGAAGTATATACCCAACTATCTTTACCTTTTGCTAAACCCTCACAACACTGATCTTTACCATAGTTAGCATATTCATGGGAGGCCGTATTGCCCCACCAGTATTTGGTGATTGAACCGGCACGATCGGCATATTCCCACTGAACCTCCGTCGACAAGCGATAAGTATGGCCGGTTTGCTTGCTTAACCATTCTGTGTATGCTGTCGCGTCATTCCAACTGACACAGACGACCGGGTGAGTATCGGTTTGAGAAAAGCCAAGATTACGCCAATTCTTTCCTTCATCCCACCAACAACTTCCTTCCTTTTCTGCATCAGTTCGATATCCGGTCGCATTCACAAACCGCCGAAACTCTGCCACCGTCACTTCATAACGGCCCATCGCAAACTTATCCACTGAGACCCAATGCACCGGCTTTTCATTTCTATAACCACCGCCTTGAATATCCCCCATCCGAAATCGTCCGGCTGGAATCCATACCATTTCAGGGCCTAAGCTACCGTCTTGTAAACGGTCACGGAAAACTTTTTTGTCGGCAGTGACATAGACGGTTTTAGGTTCACAACGGTATTGGGGATTACTGACATCTACAATACGCGGTTGATTCATCTCGTTTCTTAGTGCGGCAATCACCTCTTTACCGGCTTCTAAGCGAATTTCTAGGGAATTAGCGGGCATAGCCACATCTAACGCAATAATGCTGCGCCGTGCCACTCGTCCATCTTTGTCTACCACCTTGGCTTGCACTCGAATCTCTGAACACTGAAAACCTCGGTATTCGTCATTTTTCAGCAAGAAAAGCACAAACTCATCTTTGGAAACGACATCAATTGTGATTTTAGCAGAGTCAGCAATGCCACTGATGGGTGTTATCAACATGGCAAGCAATAATCCAGCAAATTTGTTCAGATTGCGTGTTTTCATAAAGCACCTTGTTTAAGTCGGTTTTGAGAAAGAGTTTTTGTGCCATCGCATTGACAAACTCCAAAAACTGGAACGCACTTATTAGACTTGTCCGTAAATTTTCAACACAGAGACACGGAGTTACACAGAGTTTCACAGAGATTTAGCTTAATAACTCTGTGTGACTCTGTGGTACCGTTTGTAGTAGGCGATTTATCGCCTCAACTCATTTGAGGGCCATAAAATCATTTGGATACTTTCAAATTAAGTTATGGCCCTCTATCGCGCTTTATTACCACATTTAGAGTAGGTGATTTATCGCCTCAACCCGTTTGAGGGCCATAAAATACTTTGGATACTTTCATAGTTAAAAAATAATGTCTGAATCACAATTTTCACAATTTTCACAATTTTCAGAATCAGCGTCTGAAATAGGCGAAATCGTTAAAAAGTCTGAATCAGAATTTTCAGAATTTTCACAATTTTCACAATTTTCAGAATCAGCGTCTGAAATAGGCGAAATCCTTAAAAACTACCAGACATAAACCCAAGTGTCATTCTGCTAATTCTTCAATTCTGAAAATTCTGATTCAGACAACATTTAGACTCCTGCCAAACTAAAGTTTGGACTCCTGATCACAGAAAACAGATCACTGTTCAAACTCCCAACGCGCCTAAACACACCGCCATCAACGTCTGCGGCATTATGCCAAGCAATAAAATCACCAACGCATTAGCACTCAGCGCCACGCGCATATCCATACCCGCTTCAATCGGTGTCATATCTTCAGGCTTGTCAAAGTACATCAGTTTGATGATACGCAAATAGTAAAACGCGCCAATAATGGCAAATAGCACCGCGACGACTGCCAACCAAACAAAGCCGGCGCTAACGACTTGCGCCAAAACAGACCATTTTGCCCAAAAGCCTATGAAAGGCGGCACCCCTGCCATCGACAGCATCAATATTAACATCAGCGCAGCATACCAAGAATTTCTATCGTTTAAGCCTTTAAAGTCATCAATCCGCTCCGCCTCAAAGCCGGCACGACTGAGTAACACTACCATGCCAAAAGCACCTAAAGTCATCAGCGTGTAGACAACAACATAAAACATAGAAGCCGCATAACCGTTTGGCGTGGCGGCAATTACCCCAAGCATTAGATAACCAACATGAGCAATCGTCGAGTAAGCCAACATACGTTTAATATTGCGCTGAGCAATGGCAATAATATTACCAGTTGCCATAGACAGGATAGCGAGCAAGATCAGCATATCTTGCCAATCGGCATGTAAGTCTTGCATCCCATCCACCAACAAACGCATCAACATGGCAAAGGCAGCGATTTTCGGGGCGCTACTAATAAATAAAGTCACAGCCGTCGGTGCGCCCTGATACACATCAGGTATCCACATATGAAATGGCACAGCGCCCAGCTTAAACGCCAAACCGATAACGATAAAGACTAAACCAAACACCAACACCCTGTATTCCTGCATGTTTTGGTTGATGATGGGTTCGATAGCAGCCAAAGCGACCGTATTATCCGTATTTTCAATGAGAATTTGTGTAATCGCGACAGCGGCGCTACTCTCTGTATTGCCACTCAGGTGTTGTCCAATCGCGATGACAGCGATGTTCTCATTCTTAATCTCATTAATGATTTGGGCAACCGCGGCGACTATCGTGTGCTCATCGGCTATTTGGCGTATGACTTGGGCGAGTTTGGCTAAATCCAGTGTGCCAGTGATGCCGTAGAGTATCGACATCCCGTACAACAACATGCCCGACGCTATCGCACCCAACACAAAATATTTCATCGCCGCTTCAGAGGCTTTTTGCAAATCGCGGTGCATGGCAATCATCGCGTATAAAGACAGTGATAGCAATTCTAAGCCAAGATAGACAGTCAATAGGCTATGGGCCGAAACCATCACCATCATGCCCAAAGCGGCGAAGAGGCCTAACACAAAATATTCGCCTCTGAGCAATTTGCGATCACGCAGATACTCCCGCGAATAGATAAACGCGATAAAAACGATGCCGACGATAAAAAGTTTTAGCACCGCCCCCATTGGATCACTGCTGGCAATAGCCAAGCCAGGTTTAAATTTAATTGTGCGATTGTAGAAGTCATTTCTATATTGTCCACCGTTTGAGTTAAGAGTAAAAAGAATGTGCGACACCGAACGCCGTGGTAGGCATGATCTCGCGTAGTGTAAAAATTCTTAGGGTGTCTACTTGTCGTTATATATTTTATACTTATACTTACCACCGTGACAAACCCTCGCTTTTTCTTGCCAAACTCTACTTTGCGCCTTTAAAAAATGGCGTTTTTGATCTCGCTTCGCCCAGAAACATCGTTCTTCGCTATGCGAGATAACGAAACGCAGTAACGAGCGTAGCGAGATCAACTTTCGTCTCAAGCGAAGCGAGATCAACTTACGAAGAGCGAAGCGAGATAACGAAACGCAGTAACGAGCGTAGCGAGATCAACTTACGAAGAGCGAAGCGAGCTAAGTATAACCTATCCAGAATGACACGGATTTTAAAGGATCGATACTTTTCCTTTAGAACAAACTAGAACAAAGTGCCCAAACTTAACAACAGAATTGTGATCTAGTCTATCAGGATTTCCAAAATGAACATTGCATTTGTCGATTTAGAATTTGGATCATTGTATGGTTCTTATAGAAGAGATTTTATACCGGTAGAGTTAGGTATCTTAATCTATAATCCCGTCAAAGATGAAATCTTCATCAGAGGTGCCAAATTTCGTTGTGATGCTGAGCTCGTTTTACGGAAAAAGATTATTAATGAATATGGAAAAGCCATTGGTGTTAATGAGAGAGTAGCAAACCTTGAAAAACAACAATACAATAAACCCTATGATAAGACTTATAAATTAACGAGCGAAGAAAAGAAATGTCTTAGAAAGAAATGCGCGAAGAATTATGATTTGTTAAAAGCGCGCCTATCTAAAACGTTTAATGAATTTAACGTCACAGAGATCATATTTTTTGGTAAGAGAGAAGATATTATTCAAATCAAGAAATCACGGTTTAATTTATCTGATTTAAAAGTGTTCGATATGCAAGAAGAGGTAAAAAAATATACGGATACACTGTTTTCTCTTGACAAATTATCAATTATTGTCAAATTTAAGTCTGATCGTGTGTTTTTCAGTTCAGATAATTTCAAATATAAAATTCCAAAAAAATATCGACATCTGATAAAACCTCATAGAGCCGTAGGAGATGTTGCTCGTAT
>NBMI01000092.1 GCA_002085445.1 Candidatus Parabeggiatoa sp. nov. 2 | reverse complement strand
AAAAGCAAATTGAGAGATTGTAAGTCGACGGTTTTGCCCGTACTCCAGGATGAGTACTGAACCGGATACCTGCCGCTTTATAATGGTGAATAGTATAAAAAAATCTCATAAAAGTCAATCATTTTTTCCAGCACCTGCCGAAGAATTGGTATTGTTTGTGAAGATTTGTTAATAAATTGGGTACTATGCATGAACCCTTTTAGTCGGTGCTAATAGCACCGGTAAAAGTACGTTTTTACGCGTGTTTCCGCTTTTGCGGCAAAGTGTTGAAACGTCAAATAATAATAATCCTATACTTTGATATAGGAAAAATGGCTATGTGGATTTTGGCACGATAAAGGATCAATGCCATTAAGTTAAGGGCTTTGCACGTGGGATTGCCCCTACAAACCGTTATGTAATGTAGGGGCAATCCTTTATGGTTGCCCTCACCCAAAAGCGGTACGACTATCTCCGTTTGTTATGGTGGGTTTTGGTTATGCCACAGCAATTGATAGCCTATCGGGAAAAGTTTGGTGAAAAGGATGAAAGGCGTGTAGGCAAGTGGCTGGTTAGTACTCTAACATTTTTACCTTTGTTAATGCCTAGCTTGGCTTTAGGATTGGAATGGTTGCCTCATTCAGCCAAGGCGTGGTTGCCAGAAACTTATTTGTGGATTAGTGCTGGATTAGTAGGATGTTGGTTATTGATGGGATGGTTGGGAGATTTGGATGACGATGGGGCGGGCATCGTGCTATTCTTCGTCGGCATGGCATTCGGCGTGGCACTCGTCGTGGCACTCGGCGCGAAGGGCATTGTGGCGTTCTTCATGGCGGGCTTCGTGGTAGAGGTTGTGGAAGAAAGTTTAAAAACAGGCACCCCCTTTTGGTTAGCTCGCCTCGCTTTCCTGCTGTTAATTGCCGCTCACCTCTTTTTGATTGTCTACTGCTTTTTGGATGGGTGGCGATTGTTTGTTTGAATAGAGTACCACGAATGTGTTATCGGTTTATTCGTTTATCCGCGTAATTCGCTGTACTTCTTTTTTGTTTGTTTGAATAGAATACCACGAATTAATTGAGTACAGCGTATTAGCGGAATCAACGGATTTTTTTAGGTTGATTCCCGTCAAGAATGGTTAGACAATGAAGGAAATATTAAAACTTTATCACGGCACCGATGTTGACAGCGCATTAGATATTCTGAATAAGGGTTTAAATGCTGAAAAGTTATTGCTTTTACAAACTCAACCAGTGCAGTTAGGGAGTGGTTGGTATTCAGCTTTTGATGCGGATGTGGCTTGGTTTTTTGCCAGTATTGCCCCCCCGTGCCTTCAATGGCTATACAGTGATTGAAATGTCATTGCATATAGCAAAATTAGAACATTTGTTAGCAGTGGGACTAGCTCGTAAAAACACAATTGCAAATGTGCCTTTTATTGCCGAACAAGTTTGGTTTTCTGTCAATAGCTTTTTGAATGAACATGCAGAATTTAGGCCATATTGAGAAGATGAAACCAAAATATACCCGAAATGATTTGACAGTTCGCCATCACCAAATAACTGAAAATGATAACATGGCTTACACCCACAACGTGGTGTTCAATCGTCCCCTAAGTCTTCGAGAGCAGCAACAATTTACACGGCTCCTGATCAGTTTTTACGATGTTGTCCATTTTTCACGGCTTTTCGGTAATGGTTTTTTGGCTGAACCTTCGATCACTTTTGTTACACCAGAGCAAGCCAATTATACATTCTATAGACAACATAAGGGGGGAGATTGGAAAGAATTACTCTTTGCGATGTTAGCCACTTTCAGTGCTGAAGTGGTTGGCATTGCACAACACGATGGCAATCCGGTTTTTGATCCAACACGAATACCGAAAAACAGTCCATCAGAAAATTCTCTTGACTTAGATAAAGGATTTTTATCAATTTGATACTGGGTAGCAGTTGTTTGTTTGAATAGAGTAGCACGAATGTTTTATCGGTTTATTCGTTTATCCGCGTAATTCGTTGTACTTGTTTATCCACGCTTGTGTCGCTGTGATTAAAGCCTACCAAACCACTGAAGAAACTTAATCAGAATTTCCAGTTGTACTCTTATTGAATCATTGTCTGAATCAGGATTAGCAATATTTTGGATTAACCTGAGAAAAGATAAACAAATTAACCATTCATTTAACCAACCGGATTTATTCGTTTATCCGCGCTTGTGTCGCATTCGTTTAGGAGCAATATAGGCGTTCCATAACGAAGTTTGGCGTTCCATAACGAAGTTTCGCTGTACTTTTGTTTATTTGAATTTGCGAAACAGTACAACGAATTACGCGGATAAACGAATTAATTAGAATTTGCGAAACAGTACAACGAATTACGCGGATAAACCCAACCGGATTTATTCGTTTATCCGCGCTTGTGTCGCATTCGTTTAGGAGCAATATAGGCGTTCCATAACGAAGTTTCGCTGTACTTTTGTTTATTTGAATAGAATAGCACAAATGTTTTATCGGTTTATTCGTTTATCCGCGTTCTTTTTGTTTGAATAGCACTAATGTGTTATTGATTTATTCGTTTATCCGCGTAATTCGTTGTACTTGTTTATCTACGCTTGTGTCGCTGTGATTAAAGCCTATCAAACCACTGAAGAAACTTAATCAGAATTTCCAGAATTTTAGAATTAACAGAATAAAAACAAACCAAACCCTGCCAAAAACACACATTCTGAAAATTCTTTAATTCTGTAAATTCTGATTCAGACATTATGAATTAACTTTACAGTTAGGCACTGCTTTTTTAAACTTGTCTATATCTAAATCGCTGATTTGATTTTCACGGCAACCGCGGTTCTAAATCGCTGATTTCATTTTCATAGCAATCCAATTCTTGCAAATTAACGATTTGTTCTAAATCGCTATCAGTTGGTTCACCATCAATATTAATGGCATCCTTGAAAACATTTTTCCAATTGTTATCCAATTGATTCCACCATTTGTCCATCTATACCTCCTTAAAAGATTGAGTGAGCGACAGCCATGCTGTTGCCTAGCTATACTGATAGTACAACGGATACGCGAAATAAACGGATGTTTTATCGGCTTCAATTTCGGATTGAAAGTCAATAAAAATACCAAACGGGTCAAATTTTATTTTCATCCGCATCTGTACATTCCGTATATATCAACAAAACCAAAACAATCCAGTGGAACCGGGCATCTTGTGAACCATGCCGCGTTTCCAAAAAAAACGGTTTTTCAGTAAATTAACGGCCTTATTGGTACCAGTCACACCCGCGAGGATGTCTACAATAGCACTGTTGAGTCAAGTCGAAAGGCCTTGGCGGAAAATTGTTGTTGACATTATCAGTTATCAGTTATCAGTTATCAGGAATTAATCCGTTTATCGGCCCGTCATCCGTTGTACTCCCGATTTTTGGGACGCGTTGGGGGCCATAAAATGGTTTGAATGCTTTCAAATTAAGTTATGGCCCCCAATTGCGCTTTATTATGATACTTTTTGTAGGTGTTTTGAGAAAAGAGTACAACTAATTACGGGGATAAACGAATTGACTATTCGATTTATTCAACCGACAAGATTTTATGGCTTATAACCATTCATTTAATCGGCATGATTAGTCCGTTTATCGGCCCGTCATCCTAAGTACTCCTATTCGGCCTGATTAATTCGTTTATCGGCCCGTCATCCGTTGTACTCCCTATTTTTACCGCTAACTTTGCTTGATGCAGATATTTTTCGTAGGTTTTATTTTCAATCTGATGAACCAATACATCCTTAGTCCAACCGAACTTTTTGACATGCAACAGATAAAACTCTCGTTCTAACGCGTCTTTGCATTTGGTTAGAATCAAGATGTTTTTAGTCCAGCTAATTTCTCCAACCAGTGGTTGGAGTTTTTCATTTTGCTGTATCTCATGATAAAAAAACCTCATATTCCAAAGATTTGTTGTAGAAAAACCTTTAATGCCAGGGTATTCTTTCTGTATATCTTTTGAAAGTTGTTCAACAACGGATTTTCCCCAACCAAGGCATTGCTGTTTATCCACAATCAGTTGCCCAATGTCCCAATAAAACTGTATGAGTTCTTGATTGACAGATTTAAGCGCTTCTTATGGAGAACGGCGTATCCGTTCCTTCACTTCAGCAAAAAAGCTGAGGTATTCACGATTTTGGTTCGCTAGGTTACTCATTGTTTAATTGAGAAAAATTCGTTGATTTCCTAATTCGTTGTACTCTGATTGAATCATTGTCTGAATCAGGATTAGCACTATTTTGGATTAACCTGAGAAATAGTACAACGGATTTGCGAAACAGTACAACGCCAACCGGATTTATTCGTTTATCCGCGCTTGTGTCGCATTCGTTTAGGAGCAATATAGGCGTTCCATAACGAAGTTTCGCTGTACTTTTGTTTATTTGAATAGAGTAGCACGAATGTTTTATCGGTTTATTCGTTTATCCGCGTAATTCGTTGTACTTCTTTTCTTTTTGTTTGAATAGCACTAATGTGTTATTGATTTATTCGTTTATCCGCGTAATTCGTTGTACTTGTTTATCTACGCTTGTGTCGCTGTGATTAAAGCCTACCAAACCACTGAAGAAACTTAATCAGAATTTGCAGAATTTTACAATTAACAGAATAAAAACAAAATAAACAAAACCCTGCTAAAAACACCATTCTGAAAATTCTTTAATTCTGTAAATTCTGATTCAGACATTATGAATAAACTTCACAGTTAGGCACTGCTTTTTTAAATTTCCTCATGTTCCACCAACCAATTTCATTTTTACTGCAATCCAATGTCTGCAAGTTCGTCAACGCACGTAGCGGTTCTAAATCGCTGAGTTGATTTTTATAGCAATCCAATTCCCGCAAATTCGTCAAGGCACGTAGCGGTTCTAAATCGCTGATTTCATTTCCACTGCAATCCAATTCCTGCAAGTTCGTCAACGTGCGTAGCGGTTCTAAATCGCTGAGCGGTTCTAAATCGCTGATTTCATTTTTATCAGGGCAATCCAATTTCTGCAAATTAACGATTTGTTCTAAATCGCTATCAGTTGGTTCACCCTTAATACTAATGGCTTTATTGAAAACATTTTTCCAATTGTCGTCCAATTGATTCCACCATTTTCTATTGTCCATCTATACTCCTTAATAGTACAACGGATACGCTTTCCGAAACGGATTGGGGAAATGCCTAATTTTTGTAACCTTATGATTTTTTGACTATCCGTTTATTTCGAGTATCCGTTGTACTACTTTAATAAAATCAGTCAGTTATTCGTTACGAGAAGGCATTGAAGCCGCCAGCACCTAATATCCGTTGAATGTCATAAGTATGCACATTATGCAACGCATAACGTTGTGGATTCAGCTTAATGGCTTTTTGTAAAGCCGAGAAGGCTTTTTCATAAACCTGTTGGCGGATAAACACTTGAAACAGGTTAAACTGACTTAACGCCCGTTCCTCATCATTGCTCGCCTGTTGGTACGCGTTGCTAAATAAGGCTTCGGCTTGTGTTAATTGCCCTAGCACTTGCCCCAATACGGTTAAGACTTGTTCCAATTGGACATTAAGCAATTGCGCCCAATCCGCAAACTGTTGGCTAAATTCAAGAAATTGGGCATAATGAGTTTGTGTGACTGACTCAATGTGCTGCAAACGCTCTAACTGTTGTGCTAATTGTGCCATCTCACCCAATTGTTTAGCGGCAAAGGCTTGATTTAATTTCGCTTCTGTGATTTGCACGATTTGTTTAATCTCACGCACATCGATCATTAAACCTTCACGTTGCAACGCCGCTAAAGTGTTGTTAAAACGCTCATCTTTGCGAAGTTGCTCATGCAAGAACAATAACAGCGCATTGCCCAATAATTCGTTATAACGTAGCAACGCCACCACACGCTGATCCAAATCGACTTGGATTTGTTCCAAGACTAAATCGGTAATAGAATGGGTGCCGTCGCTGGTAACAAAACTCGCTAATTCGGCCTCAGAAAAACGCACGTTATCCGCCTGAAACAGCGTTCGCTTCGCAACACTCTGGCATTGCTGGGCCGCTGTTTGACGAAAAACTTGTAACTCGGCCGCTGTCAACCCTTGTTGTTTAGCAAACGGCCGCAAATAGTGCTGTTCAATGCGTGTCGCGAGATCACGATTTATATTGGATTGAAATAGCGTTTGCCAAAACCCTTGCTGATTTTCAGGCGTCGCCAAACCGCTACTAATCGCCGCTAACGCATAACCATAACCGTCTTGAAAATGCTTAGCCATTTCGGCAGCAGTGAACGTAAAATGGTTTTTCAGTAAATCAACGGCCTTATTAGTACCAGTCACCCCAGCAAGGATATCTACGACGGCACTGCTCAATAAAGTCGAAAGGCCTTGGCGGAAAATAGTTGTTGACATATTGGCTCAGTTATCAGTTATCAGGGATTAATTCGTTTATCCGCGTAATTCGTTGTACTCTGTTGGGGGCCATAAAATCGTTTGGAAGTATTCAAATCAACTTATGGCCCCCAATTGCGCTTCATTCTGATACTTTTTGTAGGTGTTTTGAGAAAAGTTTATCGACCCGCTTGTGTCGCATTCGTTTATCCGCGTAATTCGTTGTACTTCGCGTAATAGGCGTTCCGCCACTGCGTTTCGTTGTACTTGTTTATCCACGCTTGTATCGCTGTGTACAAAAAAAAACATTGAAGAAATTTCGTTCCGAGCGTCGCGAGAGCAAATTTGTTAATTATCGTCGCAAAGCTCGTTACTGCGTTTCGGCAAATCCTGATTCGGACATTATGAATGAACTTTACAGTTAGGCACTGCTTTTTTACTCACGTTTCTGGTTCAAAAATTTCAGTAATTGCTTGATTATTAACTGATGTTACGCAGACTGATTCCAAACCATTGTAAAAGGGCAACCATAAAGGATTGCCCCTACGCGACATGACGGTTTGTAGGGGCAATCCCACGTGCAAAGCCCTTAACTTAATGGCATTGAGGTGGAACCTGGGGCTATTCACATTCAACCCCTTCAGGGTTGGACATTTCCGACTTGCCTTATCTTCTTTCCAGTCGATTCAACCGCGTTTGGAGTTCAGCTAAAGTCGGTGAATCTGGATTCACTAGGCGTAATTTATCCAAATACCGCTTCGCCTTCGTTCGCAACCTTTTGTTCAAGGCCCATTTGGCCCATTTGGCGTAACGCGCTTCAATGGTTTTTAAGCCAGCTAAGGCTTTTGCATTAGTCTCGTCTTTTTTCAAGACTTCTTTATAACACCCCAACGCGGTTCCACCTTTTCCCTTCGTGAGGCGGTTAGCCCTCAAATGGGCTTTGCAAGTACGCAATAACTTGGCTAAACCTTTTTTCAAGCGATTCAACCGCACAGCTTTAATTGTTTCTAAGCCAGCTAAGGCTTCTGCATTAGTCTTGTCTTTTTTCAAGACTTTTTTATAACACGCTAACGCGGTTCCAGCTTTTCCCTTCGTTAGGCGGTTAGCCCTCAAATGGGCTTTGCAAGTTCGCAATAACTTGGCTAAAGCTTCTTTCAAGCGATTCAACTGCGCTTTTAACCGCGCTTCTAACGACGGCAAAGCGACTGACGCGGGATTCACGGTGCGTAATCTTGCCAAATAGGCTCTCGCCTCATGGAGTCGTTCTTTGTCCAAGGCGCGTTTGGCCCATCTTGCGTAACGCGCCTCAATTTGTTTTAAACCTGCCAAGGCTTCTAGATTGGTTGGTTCTTTCTTCAAGACTTCTTTATAACAGCCAAACGCTGTTCCACCTTCTCCCGTTACAAGGCGGTAGGCATTTAAATGCTTTTTGCACTCTCGCAATAAACGAGATATTTGTTGAGACGACGGCTTCTGTTCTTGAGGCGACGGGTTAGGCTCTTGAGGCGAAGAGTTCTGTTGAAGTTGAGTGCTGTCGATATGCGGAAACGAAGCTGGGCTAGGCGGCGGTGGCAACTGCGCCTTTTTAGCCCACTTCTGCAATTCTAAATTAACCAGGCGTAATTTTGCCAAATATTGCTTAGCCTTGCTTTGTTGCCTCTTGTTCAACGCGCGCGTTATCAATTCCATGTAACGCACCTCAATTTTTTTGAGGCCAACCAACGCTTCAGCATTAGTTGGCTCTTTCTTCAACACCTTTATATAGCAAGCAAACGCTGTTCCACCCTTTCCCTTCATCAGGCGATTGGCATTTAAATGTTTTTGGCACTGTTGCAATAATCGCGACACCGCGGCACTTTGTGGCCGCTGTCCACACGTCCCAAAACAAAATTCCCCAAATAAGGCACTGCTTATCCAAGGAACTTGTTGGTTATGAGTAGCCTTAGCCACGCCCGCCCCGGCTTTTTTGAAGACTTGCTCAATGGTTAAATCACCTCTTGTCATGGCATCAAGCAAATGCTGCGTGTATAATCCATTACGCTCCGTACCATCGCTTGCCGTCATGCCCGGCGTCGTTGCATAACCAATAAAGACTCCCTTGGCACCCATCTTTGCCAAACCGCCTTTACTAAAAGCTTTGCTTCTCGCCAACGGCAGAGCCTCACGACAGGCATCCAAAATCATAATATTGACTTGTGCGCCAGCACTCGCCATCTTATCCAATATCCACTTGGCATTGATGGCATGAAATTTCACGTCGGAGATATCACGAAAAGTTTGCTTGACGGGAATGAGATAGTTAACATTTTGCACTTGCACCCCGTGCCCTGAATAATAAAACAACCCCACTGTGACGCGTCGCCGCAACTTCTGGATAAAGTTGTTAATGGCACTCTCCATTTGCTGCTTGCTGGCATTTTTTATCGACACCACCGTAAAACGGTAGCTTTGCAGCCTTTTTGTCATGTCTTCGGCATCATTGAGCGGATTGTCCAACGGGCCGAATATATTATTGGTATTCGCTGACTTTGAATAAACGGCATTTCCAATCACTAACGCCACCCGCTGCTCGGCGAAGACTGGTGAAACAGAGAGGCTTAATAATGCTGCTAATATCAGCGGCGTTTTATGGCCGATGTTGCTGATTTTATGGGTTATTTTTGCAAATTTCATCTGAAAGGCTCCGTTGAAATCCAAGGGCGTTGCCCTCCGTTGAAATCCAAGGGCGTTGCCCTAGGATCATTAATTCCAAGGGCGCTGCCCCTGGCTTTAATAATACGCCCCTTTGGGGCTAATCATTAATTTTTCATTCACAATTCACCATTTACCATTCATCATTCATCATTCATCATTCACCATTCACCATTCATCATTCATCATTCACCATTCATCATTCATCATTCATCATTCATCATTCATCATTCACCATTCATCATTCATCATTCATCATTCATCATTCATCATTCATCATTCACCATTCATTTTTCATTCGTCCAGTTACATCGTCCTAGCGATGCGAAAACCTATCGTGAGTTCGCGGCTATCTAGTTGGCTCCTAGAACGGGACGCGGAACGCACGTAAGCCGGTAGGCTGTACCAAGAGCCACCGCGAATCACTCGAAGGGCGTTAGCACTATGTTTGCCCGAACAACGTTGTTCTTTTCCGTTATATTTATTCCTATATCCTGAACACGTCCACTCGTAAACATTTCCCACGGTATCATATAAATTAAACGGATTAGGTGCAAAAGAACCCACCGGGGCCGTTTTATTATTATCCCACTGACTACCGCAACCATCACAGTTAGCCCGATTAGAGCCAATTTTGTTTCCCCACCAATAGTTCATCTCCGTATCCGCCCGTGCTGCATATTCCCATTCGGCTTCGGTGGGCAAGCGATACTGTTGACTCGTTTGCTGACTTAACCATTCTGTATAAGCGATGGCATCTTCCCAAGAAACATTGATCACCGGCCGATTGCCCCGCCCCCATCCGTAATCGGAAGGCTTTTTTCGATCCGTCGCTTGAGCAAAATGGTCATATTCCGCAAAGGTTACCTCATAACGACCTATTGCAAAGCTGCTCACAAATACGCTATGCACCGGCAGTTCCCAGTCAGAGCCTTCGTCCTGAATATCTCCCATACGAAACCTCCCCGCCGGAATCACCACCATTTCAGGCCCTAAACCGCTACCTTGTAAAAAAAAACGGTCACGAAATATTTCGCCGGGCGTACACGGATTGTTATTGTGATCAGTAGACAGCGATGTTGGTGTCTGATTAGGAATAAAGAACGGAATGAAATAAATGTATTCGATCAGAAGTAGTATAACACCGACAGCAATACCACCAATAATGGTAACAATAATGGCCGTTTTCAAATTATTCTCCCTTTGTCAGTTATTAGTTATTACTTATCAGTTATCAGTTACAGCTATCGGTTATTGCTAAAGAAATCCTATTTTTCTAAAAAATCGGATTTCTAAGGATACATTATAGTGGAAACGTGATAATATTCGTATCTTTGTAGTAGGCGATTTATCGCCTCAAATAATACGCCCGTTTGTCGTAGGCGATTTATCGCCTCAATTTTCTCACTGACTGACGCTTTTAAACAATACTTTTGTAGCGCGTGGAAATACGATTATGAGAAAATCATTAATTGTTATACTAGGTTTTGGCCTGATTTCTGCCTGTGCGCCGCCGGCGATAAAAGAGGAGCCGAGTGTGCATGGATTGGCTTTAGCAGGCTTAGGCCATTCATCGCTCTCTTCCAATCAGATTGCCGCCGGATATCTTTCGGGCATTGCTTCTATTCCCTATTATTTTTCTACCAGCCTACAGACGATTAACCAAGGCTTGGTTGAAGCGCAAGCCGACATCACATTAGACGATACTTATGAATCGGCTTATGGCAAACCTCTGAAAGAGGTGCCCGAAAGCGGTGATACTGGTGCGGTGTTTGGAAGGATGAAACATGCCACGCCGTTTTTTCAAAAGGTTTTGAAACAATACGGCGTTTCTGAGATCAACAACTATATTTTAACAGGTATTGAAGCGAGTAGCGGCAAATATACTTTGCTGGCGGTGGTTTATCGTTCCACTGCTCGCATTGAAATCATTGATAAACGTGAGGCTAACAAAAAACGCTCACTTACCACGGTTGACAAGCTTTTTTATGAGCCTCACCAGCAAGATACGAATGGAAATCCCTTAGATACGATCATTGATTGGGCGGCTCTACCAAAAGAATCTTTCCAAACCCAAAAGGCGCAAGCCATTCTCCTCACGTTGGCAGCCAACGCGGTGTTAAACGAAAAAAGAACACCTGAATATTGGGACATCGAAAAACGTTGGCTGGCGGGAAAGGCGAATGAAATTGTTGGGCAACGCACCAAGGATATGAATAAGAGAATGGGAATTTGAGTGTGTTAGTAATAGGTAATGAGTAATGAAAAATATAACTACAAGGATTATATATAATAAAGGATTTCCTTTAAAGGAGATTTGCTGTCATCTATTTGCTGTCATCCTTTTTTATAACGGAGTTGCAAATTAAGCCATGAGCTAAAGCTCATGGCTTAAAGCTCAAGTACCCTAAAGGGCACTAAAACAAAAACATCGGTACTTTTCAGTCATGAGTCGGCTTTAGCCTCCTATCGCTTTTAGCCAGTAGCTAGAGCTACTGGCGATTTAATTTGCAACAACCCTAACGAATCCTTGTAGTTATTGACTTATTTATCTGTCATCCTTTTTTATAACGAATCCTTGTAGTTATAGAGTTGTCCAGTCATCCTTATCTTAAATAACTACAAGGATTAAATATAATAAAGGGAGATTTGCTGTCATCCTATTTCCTGTCATCCGTTTTTATAACGAATCCTTGTAGTTATTGAATTATCCAATCATCCGTTTTTATAACGAATCCTTGTAGTTATTGACTTATTTATCTGTCATCCTTTTTTATAACAAATCCTTGTAGTTATAGAGTTGCCAGTCATCCTTTTTTATAACGAATCCTTGTAGTTATTGACTTATTTATCTGTCATCCGTTTTTATAACGAATCCTTGTAGTTATAGAGTCGTCAATTACCCATTCATTCGGGCACCCATTTTACCCATAACCATTATTGATAATTAGCCAACAAATCCCGCAATTTATCACGCACTGCCGTTTCGCCAAAATGCTGTTCTATATAACCTCTACCTTGACGAGACAATTTTTCCCACAATACCGAATCAGTATACAAACGACACACAGCTTCGGCAAAACTCTTCGGATCATCAGCAATTAAGGCAGTTTCTTCCTCCACCAACCCCATGCCTTCTGCACCAATAGTCGTAGTAACAATGGGCAATCCTAATGACAGTGCTTGTCCGAGTTTACCTTTCATGCCGGCACCATAACGCAAATAGGATACAAAAACGCGCCGCTTAGCAAATTCAGGCTCAACCCTGTCTACCCAACCTACCACTTTAACATCATCACCTGCCAACGCTTTCATTTTATCTTTCATATTGCTACCAATCAGATACAAACAAATGTTAGGCAAACAAGCATGGATTTTCGGCAAGACGTTTTCAATAAAGTAGTACATAGCATCCTCGTTCGGTGGATGATCGTAATTACCGATAAAAACTAAACCCTCTCGTTGCTCAAAACTTCTCTCCGGCAACGGTTGCAGTTGATGAATGTTTGGAATCACCGAAAAGCTTAAATCGGGTAATTCCTCTTGCAAGTGATAACCATCTTCTTCTGTGACAGTAATCACGTTGTCAGCCATCTTGCAGTTGTATAACTCTTTACGCTTGGTAGCTTGTGCCAACGCAATCAGCCCAGGATCGTTTTCGATTTCCGCTTGACGCTGTTCGCGAATAAAATGAATGTCCACTGTGTCGTAAAAAATGACTGTCTTTGGCGACAATAAGCGCACAAACGGCATATAACGATGCCCGACATCTACCCGACAGATAAAGGCAAAGTCAAACTGGCGATAAGCCATAGCATCCGCAATACGGTATTCGCTATGAAAGACTTCTATGCCCAAAGCTTCAAGGGCGTGACGGTATTTAAACTGGCTGTCCAAATTATCGGCAATAAATGTGATTCGATAGCCCAAAGAGGCCCATATTTTTAATAAAGTATAGAGACGCAACGAGCCAGAGTCTTCATCAAACATGGGCAAAGTGGCATCAATCACCAAAACAGTAGGTTGTTGCTGTGGATTTAACAAATCGCCTAAATGAGCAAACGTGGCGGTGTGCGTCGGTAATTTGTCACGCCAACGTTGATAAAAGTAGCGACTGTCATGGTTATAAGCCTGCTCCGTCAATTCAGGATAAGGCCGATCATGCTCATAACACAGGGCCGCTTCATAAAGTGCCTCAGTTTGCTGGTTTTTCAATTGCCAAATCAGTTCTGTTAGCTGATACATTGGCGTGTGATAACGACTTATTTTGCTGATATCGAGCTGAGATAAACAGGCCGTTTTAATAATAATCAACTGACTGCTTGCCGCGTCGATGGTACGCCGATAGCCGTGATAAGGATGATCAGCCGGCGCACCGGCCGACAGAGTTCGCAAGAGGCCATCGCGCACTAATGAAGCATAGCCGGCACGGATTCGGCCGTCAGATTGTTTTTCCATTGGCACTAACAAGCCGGCGTTGGGACTGGCGGCAAACATTTCCATCGCCCGTTCAACTATCTCTGGCTGCGGCAGAGCGTCTAGTTCACAACACCAAAGGTATTCTGCGGTTAACATTTTTTTAACTCCCTTCTCCAAAGGAGACTTTCCACTGGCTTCTCTTTCCAAAGAAGACTTTCCACCGGCTTCTCTTTCCAGAGAAGACTTTCCACTCGCTTCTCTTTCCAGCGTGGACTTCAAATGCGTTTTGCCCCATTCAAGCCGGATTGGTAAGTCGAGATAAGCGTTGTCTAAGGCCGTCGGAAAGCCTCCCTGCTCTCCGTTGACATCCGCGTGGAGTTCCTCCCTTTGAAAAAGGCTTAGCAGGGAGTTGTTGTCCAAGGTGGTGAGTTGGTGTTGCTGACAATATTGCTGAACTTCTCGACTGAGTTGTCCAGATACCACCACTTGTCCACGACAGTCGGCCAGTTTCAGCGCGTGACTTAGCCGTCCTAAAAAGACATGCAAATCCAGCACGGGCGTTGATTCGATAATGCCAGAAACCAGAAACATAAGGGTAGCAGATTCAGCACCTAATTGTGCTGACAAAGGCAAATCTAACAAACTCTGTTGCACCCAATGGGGCAAAGTATTGGGTGAACGCTGCGTGATGGCGTCTGGTAGACGTTGAGCGTTTTCAATCGGCGGTTGTTTAGGATGACACCAAACCGCAATCCCAGAGTGTTCATTAGCATCGGGCGAATCGATTTCAATTTGATAGGTTTTGCCGGCCGAATCGGTAATCGCTTCAAAGCTGACAGGTTGAAAGCGATTATCAAAGATTTCGATGGCGTCAAGATAAAGAACACGTCGCGGTGTTTTAGTATCCAAGTCACGGATGATCAGGCGCACTTGGCAAGTATTAATACGTAAACGAGTGGCTAACAAGATGTCAACGCGACAAAAGTTATCTAATGTGCAATAAACAGTAAATACGAGCACTTCCCCAGCATCCAGCATAAAAGGCACCGTGCCCAGCGCCTTCACGCTTTCCATAAATTGCGGATGTTCTGAAGTGCCAGCAATGCACATAAAGGTCGGATAAACATCCGACAACGGCCGTGGCGGCGGTAATTCTCCCGCCTTTGAAAAAGAATCCCCAGCCTTTGAAACTGGGAGTCTGGGAGATATTTTCAGCCCTAGTTTAACACCAATATCGGTGCTAATCGAAATAGAGTGTTCTGTGAGTGAAAATAACTTTTCTGCTTGTTTATCAATCGCTTGTACCGGATTCGCATAACGGCGTATTTGCGGCCAATGTGAGGCCGAAATGAGTTGAATCAAATCCGCTGATTGTGTACGCAAATGATGATACTCAGTGTACAGCGGTTCAATTTGCTGGCTAAAATGTTGTTCCAATTCAGCCAATTGGCCGGCTTTATCCCGAATCCAGTTGACAAGGCGTTGATAATCATCAATAACGCCGCCCGTTGAAGTGGCTAACGCATAAGCCGTCGGCTGTGACTGTATTATTTCCTCAATGGCGGACTGATTAAGGCCGACAGCCATTTGCTTGCTCAACTCGTGCAAGCTGTCTTGGAGTGATTGAGACTGCTGCTGTTCTTGTTGGGCGGCTGTCTGTAACTCGGTATAACGTTTTTGCAGCTCTGTGAGCGCCTCCTGCATTTCGGCCTGTTGCTTCTCGGCGTAAGCCTGTAACTTGGTGTATTGTTTAGCACTGTCGGATTGCAACTGCTCATATTTGTCGCGCCAATCGGCCTGTAACTGCGCCTTTTGTTTAGCACTGTCCGATTGCAACTGCTCATATTTGTCGCGCCAATCGGCCTGTAACTGCGCTTTCTCTTTGCCACTGTCGGATTGCAACCGCTCATATTTGTCGCGCCAATCCGATTGCAGCTGCGCCATCTCTTTGGCACTGTCCGATTGCAACAGTTGATACTTGGTTATCCAATCGGATTGTAACTGGGTATAATCCGACTGCAACTGTTGATACTTGGCCGTCCAATCGGCCTGCAACTGGGCCGAGCCTTTGGCACTGTCCGATTGCAACTGTTGATACTTACTCGTCCAATCGGCCTGTAACTGGGTATAATCGGCCTGTAATAGTTGATACTTAGCGGTCCAATCGGCCTGTAATTGGGCATAATCCGATTGCAATCGCTCATACTTGGTTATCCAACCCGACTGCAACTGGGCTAATTCTTTCGCATTCTCCGCTTGCAACTGCTCATACTTTTTCGTCCAATCGGCCTGTAACTGGGCATAATCCGCTTGCAACCGCTCATACTTTCTTGTCCAATCGGCCTGTAACTGGGCATTTTCTCGTTGCAACTGTTGATTCTGAGCTTGAGATTGACTCAACTGGCTCTGCAACTGTTCCAAAGTCTGACTCTTTTGGAGCAGTTGCAATTGCAGAGTTTGTTTTTCCACTGTCGTGTCTTGCATAATGCCGCGCCGCTCTTGGTTCACCCGCCAATACTCAACCAAGCATTCCAGTTTTTCTGGATCTGGCAACGGCATCAAATGTTTTTCCAAAAACTGACTGTAGGCCTCCCGCCAGCGCAGTTGTTCAATTCTTTGAGTAATCTGGCTACTGCTCCAAACAGCATATTCGGTGGTAATGCGATTGACATGATAAAAAAAAGTGTGTGTTGATAAGCGCAACAAGACATCCCAATCTTCAAACACTTCAAAAGACTCGTCAAAACCTCCCACGTTTTGCCAGAGGGCGCGATCAATCAATAGATTAATCAACGGGATATAGTTTTCATAACGTAGGCGCTCAGCCTTATAAGGATCATTAAATTGACCTATCGCCTTTTCCTGAAGGATGACTTTGTCACCCAACATATCTCTTTTAAGCAAACGACAACCGGAGTAAGCCACCTTGGCATCAAAATGCAACATAGCTTTTTCTAAGCGTTGCAAATGATCGGGCAAAAAGCGGTCATCATCATCCAAAAAACCGATGACATCGCTATCAGTTGCCAGCACTCCCTGATTACCGGCTCGCGCGCGTCCCTGATTAGTGGCATTATCAATCAGATGGATATTCAAGTCAGAAAACTCGCTTACCACGTTATCAATAGCAACGCCGCCATCATTGACGACAATGATTTCATCGGCCAGCCTTTTTTGTTCGGCCAAACTTTGCAAACTGCGCGTGAGCAAGTGATGCCGATCCTTAGTACGGACAATAATCGCAATCCGCACAACCGGCGCCTTTCTATGGCGGCGGATTTTTGCAGTGTGACGAGCGGGAAAATTGCGCTGCATGTTTAAATAAATTCCTTAAAGTTGA
>NBMI01000335.1 GCA_002085445.1 Candidatus Parabeggiatoa sp. nov. 2 | reverse complement strand
TTGTATTAATCCTTTATTATATACAATCCTTGTAGTTGCTTAATCCTTTCTTATAACGAATCCCTGTCGTTAATAGGATTTAGGGGCCATAAAACGTTTTGAATGGTTTTAAATTCAGTTATGGCCCCCAATTGCACCTCATTAGCCATACTTTTTATAGGTAAATTGTACGGATAAGCGAATATAGCGAAACAAACGAGTACAACGAATTGCGCGGATAAACGAATTGACTTTGACTTGGTTAATAGTTCTCGCAAAAGACTCGCTTTTGTCAGCACCCGTTTTTTGTCTTTGACTTCTAGGGTGAGTTCTGCAACTTGGGTACACAGACTCAAACTAAAAGATTGCCCAGAAAACCGACTCGTTATGTTATCAACTTTGTCAAAGGTGGCGGAAAAAGCCTGTTGGAATTCGGCCAAAAATTCATGTTCAAGTACGTCATCGGAAGGGAGTGTACGGGTTGAACTCCATGAACGTTGAACGTTTAATAACGTTTTGACTAACAAATAAACCACATAAATACCATAAGATTTACCGCTGTTATTCTTGCCAAAAATCACCACCAAATCTGTTTCTAAGTCTTTCATCAAATTCTTTTATCGGGCCGAAATTTCTTATTTTGATTTGCATTGATTCTTCCTCTACTTAATTAATTGTTAGTTTGATTAGTATACCATTCACTGACGTTTCACAAAATCCATTTTTCAACGGAATTGTTGAGGACTGCAAGGAATGCAACAGTCAGGGGCAGATTAGCGATCAATCCTTCCCTCCAGGGGCGATGCCCTTGGCTATATTAATGTCGCCCCGTTGGGGCTTTTCTATGAGATCGATCGGGGCGTGTTATTAAAGCCAGGGGCAACGCCCCTGGCTTTGTTATTTATTTACGGACAAGTCTATTAACTTTAACTTCCAAACTCCCTTACTCATCACACAAAAATCCATCTTCGCGTCATACTCATTGACATCTTCTATTTTATCGACGGGTTCAAACAATGATAGGCCTATTTTAATAATATCTGTTCGGCACTTTTGCAAAAATCTATCATAAAAGCCTTTGCCATAACCCACTCTAAAGCCTTGTTTATCAAAACATAACAAAGGCATTAAAATCATATCAATCGTGTCATCAGGACACTTGATAGCATCAACCGGCTCAGGAATGCCCCACCGATTTTCTACGATTTTTGTATTGGTATCGAACACATAACTATCCATTTCTGAAGTTTTTAAGTTACTTTTAGAAATAATAGGCGTGATATGTGGATGATTTTGCCTAATTCCGTTAATAATAAACCAAGTATTAATTTCATTCTGCTTCAGAATGGGCAAAAAAACATGTAGTTTTTGAATATCGCTTAAGTCAATGTAATTAAAAAAGTTTTGGCTGATTGCCTGACTGTTTTCTTGTAGACTGTCTAAATCAAAATTTTTTCGTGTTTCTAAGAACTGCTTTCTTAATTGTTCTTTAGTCATTACTAAATTCCAAACTTGCGAAACAGGAATCCAAACTTTAGTTTGGCAAGCTAAGCAACAAAACACCTACAAAAAGTATAACAATGAAGCGCGACAGAGGGCCATAACCTAATTTGAAAGCATCCAAAGTATTTTATGGCCCTCAAACACAGGGGCAACGCCCCAATGCCATTAAGTTAAGGGCTTTGCACGTGGGATTGCCCCTACAAATCGTCATGTCGTGTAGGGGCAATCCTTTATGGTTGCCCTCTTAATGGCATTGGGGCAACGCCCCTGGACACCCCTGGACGCCCTTGGCTTTGGGCTAAAGTTTGGACAGTCCCAAACTAAAGTTTAGACTCCAGTGAGGAAACTTAGGCAGTTTCGATAGCCTTCCATCCATGCACCATGAACGAGCTATTGTGAATTTCCAGCACTTTTTTCAAGTCAGTTTCACGCGCACGGTAACGTTTACCTACCGGGTGTTCAAGGGCATCAAGCAGGCGATAGGAAGCGATTAGCCCATATTGCAGTAAGTTGTTCTCGCCAGTGCGATAACGGGCTATGTACTCTTCGCGCAGCACTTCTGGGATTTGCTCAGCTTGTGTTTTGCGGTTGTCTATGCCTTGTTCAAGCAAACAGACTTGAGCCAACTTTTCTAGCGCACTAGACAAACGTGCTATGCCTTCATCAGCGCGAGCGGCCATGCGCGTTGTGCGAACCGCATTAGCAACTAAGTCGATGATTAATAAGCGTATGTCTAAATTTTCAGACTCGCCTTCTTGCAGTTGTTGCCAAATTTGCGAAAGGTTAACCAGTCGGCCTCTGTCATTTTCAACCTGTTTGGCTAAAGCAATGAGTGGAGCTTTATTAGCACCATTGGCGTAGACTTTCAGTTCTTGTTCACCCTTTTCCAAGTGACGTAAGGCGGTTGGATAATCCAAATTATCCCAACATTCGTAAACCTGGCACAGTTCTTTATAGAAACGGTACAAGGACTTCTCGCGTTCACCGACTTTTTGTTCAGCTTCTTCAGCCGTCGCGTATGCTTCGCTAAAATGAGCATTATTGAACTGATTAACCAATCGCCGTTCCAAGTCAACTGCCAGCACATCCCACAGATTATGTTTCGTCACCAAGGCTTCCGTTCCATCAAGCACTGCTCCCAATCCTTTCTTGGTATGGACTCGGCCGCCTATGTAACTATAACGCACCGGCAAGTTAATCGTGCTGAGTACCAACGCGGCTGACATTGTTTTTGTGCCGCCGGTGTAATCGACTATCAAGTTTTCTGCACTGACTTGCAAGATTTCCAATTTTTGCGCCAGTTCTTGCAGAGCGACGACGCACTTGGTTAAATCTTGAGGATCATCGGTAGTGATGATTTCTTGAGCTTGCCAACTGTGCGTCGCCAGTTGTCGTACCTTGCTTTCAATTTCACTCTGACTATCGCGGGAAGCAAAAAATATAATTTTGCTTGGGCAATGTTGGTTAATACTATAAGCCACTGGCGTGGCAGTTCCGCCCACTGAAATGAGCAAGCATGTGGTGGATTTTACTTCAGTCATAAATTTAATTTCTCCAACAATTAATGAAATTTTTGATACGTTCCAGTTTCTAAGGAACAACCGTTTGTAGTAGTTGCTTTCGCAAGAGGCGATAAATCGCCTACTACAAACCTAAAGAGGCGATAAATCGCCTACTACAAACACTGCTGGCTTTGGGGTTTCAGTTTCATCTTGCCATTCGCCACCTTTTTTCCATACTTTTCTGAGTAAGCCGTTTTTCATCTCGTACTCAACTTCTATTTTTCTGATTCGTGATGAGTGTTAATGTTGATGTTTTTTGTTTTTCAGGCATATTGTTCTCCATTCGTTTTGGCACACAGTAGGGGCCGGCAAAGTCTTTTTCTTGCCCACCAGCCTCATTAGAAAACGCAGTACAACGAATAATGACGCAGTACAACGAATAATGACGCAGTACAACGAATTGCGCGGATAAACGAATTAATAGTACAGCGAAATTTTATAATAAACGAATTGGTTCTTTACGAAAACGGAGGACTTTATTTTTATGAGGAGAGCGAGATTCGTTTATCACCGTCATTTTTAATTCGTTTCTCCCCGTAATTCGTTGTACTTACCATAATAATTCGTTTATCCATGTAATTCGTTGTACTTACCGTAATTCGTTGTACTTACTTACCGTAGTAATTCGTTGTACTTACCGTCATTAATATTAACTGAATTTGTCCTAAGCCGCGTGTGGTAGCAGCGCCCACGGCATGTTAAGGTGCCGGTAAGATTTAAGCATTTTGAAAGTAATCTTGCCATGTTGTGTTGCCTTTTTATACTGCAAACGGTTATAATTTAAAATAAAAACACACCCCCTTCGATTCCGAATCTATGCACACAAGTCTTGATTCTATCATTGCTTGGAAAATTTGTGTAGAACTAGACAATTGATAACTGATAACTGATAACTGATAACTGATAACTGATAACTGACCAATATGGAAACCAAACCACAACCCACTGTTTTGCTCGTCGAAGGTGATGTCGTCACTGCCACGACATATAAAACCTTCTTAAGCGAAGAGCCAATCAACTTAACCCACGTCGAGACTGGAACTGCGGCCTTGACATACCTCCAAAATCGGGTTCCCACCATCATTCTACTTGATTTGGAACTGCCCGATATAAATGGCATGATGATTCTCAAATATCTCAAGCAACAACAACTTGGCTGTACCGTCATCGCTATCACCGCTGAAAATGCCGTCGATGTGGTGATTGAAGCGAAGCTGGAAGGCGCTTTTGATTATATCGAAAAACCACTTCAAGCCAATCGACTCATCATTGCGCTACGCAGTGCAATACCTCAGTATAACTCAACGCCTTTCAGTGATTTTGTTCAAAAAGATAGGTTGCGCGAACGCTATCACAAATTTATCGGTGCTTCCAAGCCGATGCAGACGGTTTACCAAATGATTGATAATGTTGCGACAAGTCAAGCGCCAATACTGATTACTGGAGAACACGGCACCGGTAAAGAACTGTGTGCGGATGCCATTCATAGAGAAAGTCGTCGCAAAGATAAACCTTTTGTCGTCTTGGATTGTGCGGTCATTCCCAACGATTTGCTTGAAAGTCACCTGTTTCGTCATGTCAAAGGTGCTTTTACCGGTGCTGTCAATGGGCAGCAAGGGGCCGCGTCACGGGCCGATGGTGGCACTTTGTTTTTGGATGAAATCGTGGAAATGTCTCCGGAGTTACAAAGTACCTTGCTGCGCTTTGTGCAAACCGGCACCTTTGATAAAGTCGGTGGCGATAAACAAGAACAGGCGGATGTTCGTTTGATTTGCACCACCAATCAGGATTTACCCTCTAAAATAAGCGCCAGGCGTTTTAGTGAGGAACTGTATTATCGCCTCAATGCCATCCATATTAAGCTACCGGCCCTGCGTATTCGTGGGAAAGATATCTTATTGCTCGCCCACACCTTTCTCCATAATATTTCCAAGCCGGAGCAAAAAACCTTTGAGGGTTTTAGCACTGAGGCTGAACAAATCTTGTTGGATTATAATTGGCCTGGAAATGTACGGCAATTGCGGAGTGTTATCCTTAATATGGTACTCATGAATCAAGGCGGAATGATAACTGCCGACATGTTGCGTACCATAATCAACGAAAACGATCCCGCTAGTGAATATACCACAACAAATCCATCGCTACCCACCACTCAAGAGCCGCCACTGTCCAGGTTTAAGATCGCCATCATGTCAGGGAACGCATTTCGCCCGCTTAGGGAGATTGAGAGAGATATGATCCTTAAAGCCATTGAGTTTTCTAATGGCGATATAAAGAAAGCGGCGAAAGGGTTGAGAATCAGCCTCACCACGCTTCATCGTAAGATGCGGCAGTAGAAAAGCCATTCAGGGACTTAGGCTCAATTGTCTGAATCAGAATTTTCAGAAACGTAGTAACGAGCGAAGCGGGATAATTTGAGAATTTTCAGAATAAAACATTTTTATCTCTTATGTTTATTCTGTTTGTAGTAGTTGCTTTAGCAACTGAGTGTTTGTAGTTGCGAGAGGCGATAAATCGCCTACTACAAACTACAAACTACAAACTACAAACACTACAAACAAGATGATTATAGCCCCAAAACTTTTTTGACACGTTTAACTTTCTCTTTTTGCTTTTTACTGCCGCCCTTCCATTTATCAATATCAGTGTAAAACGTTTTCAGCATCCCGGCAATTTCTTGTGCTTCATCAGCTTTGCGCTTTTCCATTTTGTCTAGCCATTCAGTCGCGTTGGCTTCGGCTATGCTTTGATTGGGCGCATTAAACAAATCCTTGTGCAATTCCCTCTCTAAATCGGATGAAAGTTCCGCTAATATTTGAGTTTTCTTGGCCGCTTTCTTGGCCGCGTTTTTCTTCTCCTCTTCTTTTTGTTGCTGTTTTTGCCTCAAGTCATTCTCTGCAGTTTCATTTCTGACAAAATGCCCATACCCGGCCGCCGTCTTGGCACCAGCACCGATCCAGTGTAACGCTGCAATCATTGACTCTAAAGCGGCGTTAGCCAGTTCTTTTTTTTTCGCATCCCGCGCCGCGACTGCAACTAAAAACTGAGCGTGCTTTACCGCTAAAAACGGCACCGGTACTGGCTCGTGCCAATCCGCTGGCAAACGCTCAGGATGTTGCAATAGCGTTGCCATATCATGGCCCTTAATTTCATGCCCTTGCTCATACCACTTGCCATAATGCGGTGTCATAATATCCGCCGTCAGGCCTACAGGCTCAATAGGAATCACATCAAAGAAAATCAGTTTACCGGCTTGATCTTGTTCATCTCCCTCTTCTCCTTTCACCATGCCAAACCAAGTACGTCTTCTTTGGAGACGTTCTTCATCAGAAAGACTGTCATCCCATACTTCCACCCAAGCGCGGAGTAGCCCTTTCATCGCACTACCCGCCAAAAACGGTACGCCCAACGTCGGATGCCACGCTAAACCATTTTCTACTGGATGTGGTAAACCTAAGCCCGTCGCAAAATGCCAAGTGGTTTTACAGACGGCAATTTGTCCTTCTAGCGCATTAACCAATCGCAATAAACGCAACGTTTGTTGTTCAAGGGTTGTGGCATCTCCGCATCTTTTATTGGCAAGGCTACTCACCCATTCCTGTTTTGCGGTGTCTTTTAATGTCCATTGGGCGTTGTAACGATTAAAAAAACGGGTGTACCATAAACCAAGATGACAATCTTTATGGGGAGTTTTAGGCGCGTTATCACCTTGTAGTGATTGATACAGTGGAATCATAATGGAATATTCCCTTTGTTCAGAAAAAATGGCTGTGTCCCACTTGTCCTTTTAGAAGTTTTTATCGATAAGGCCATCAATCAAATCAACTGAATCAATTTGAAAACATGGCCCTCAAAAAATGAAAAATGAAGAATGAAAAATGAAGAATGAACAAAGACTTATAAAAAAATCATTTAAAAACTCATTTCTCAGTTATAAAACGCTAAGCCATTAATAAAAGCTTACCAAATCAATTTGAAAACATGGCCCTCAACAGAAGCTTTAAGGTGCCATTAAGTTCACCCAAATGCTTAACTTAATGGCATTGAGAAAAAGTATTGTTATGGATTTTCCCCGTGTTGTTCATCTCCTCGCATGAAAGCATCCGCGAATCTTTTCACCCAATTCATAAATACCATCGCTTCTGCTTGGGCTGTCATATATTCCAGTCAACCAATCAGAAAGCAATTTATACAGCAAAAAATGGGTATCTTTTTCGCCTTTACTCCGATAAAAAGCGGCCGCTTGCCCTAAACCATTGGCGTGAATCATAAATGGTAGGGCCGAAGCGTAGCTTTTATATTCCTTCTTGTTCTTAGTGTCTAACTGATTAGCGGCCTCTTTTACCCGATTTAAGGCAAATTTAGCACGCTGTTGTTGCAGGGTTTGCATGAAATTAGGCCTCTGTCAATAACTACCTACAAGGATTGTATAATCGATGCGGATTTTTTTCGGTTAGAGAGTGAACAAAATAAGTGGGTAAACAAAAGTCTTTTAACATTGATAGCTTCTTAACACACCAACCCTGAAGGGGTTAAATGTGAAACGCAGTAATTCGCTACGCGAGATAATAGCTTTAGTGGAACCTGTGGTAAAGATATCGGACACGCGCCAACCCCGAAGGGGTTGAATGTGCATAAGTGGGTAAACACGAACTGCTTGTGAGTCGCTAAAGCGATTACTATTCTAGTCACCTAAAATGTTAAAGGATTTATGCGTACCTACTTAACTACAAGGATTGTTTATAAAAAATTATTTATTAGCTAACTTAGAGAGTAAACAAAATAACTACAAGGATTTTTTATAAAAAATGATTTATTAGCAATGATAGTGAACAAATTAGATAAAGTTTATAGTTTGTAAAATCCCTTATTATATACAATCCTTGTAGATATGGATGGTGGGCAAGCGGTAGGATTCGGGATAATGTTTGAGAAAGTAGCGCCCGCTTACCCACCCTACGATACTGCAAGAGAAGAGAGTTAGTAGGCTTTAGCCTACTTTAGCTCTTAGACAACGGCTTTAGCTGTTGGCTAAAGCCGTTGTCTGAAAGTTTGGATTCCAGCTTCCAAACCTAAAGGTTTGGACTCCAGCTTCCTCCAGCTTCCCGTTAAAGCCTAGCCCATCTTTGCCCATAGTAATCGGTGGGCGTGCCCCATCTATTGAACTCAGGAGATTCAGGTGTGGCATCGTTTGCAGCCACTTTTTTCTTTAATTTGCTTTTTTTCTTACCCGTTGAAGTTTCTCCAGAAGAAGTATCGGATTGAGTCGCTAATGAAGGAGTCTGTGCAGCGCCTTGTTTTAGTCTGGCTTCTTTGAATGTGACTTTGCACCATCCCATGCCCACCGTTTCGTTACCACCGAGTTGCAGATAAGGATGATTTTTGTTAAACAATTCTTGAATATGTCCTAGCGCCTGTTTTGCATCTTTATTCGCGCCTACTTTGCGGACGGGATATGCGACTAATGCCACATATAGCAAACTATCAGGCGGCAACGTTTCTTCATACCATAAGGCACCTTGTTTGACAATTTTCGTGTCATTGTCAATCGCAATATGGGCATTTACCGGGGTAGCGTAGCGTGCCAAGTGGCTAAATATGTCATCAGTCACTACGGTGAGTTGTTTTTGCAAGGCCGCCTCTGCCTCGTTTTCCATCCCCATCAAAGGTGCAATGGTTTTGATCATCTCATCTAATTGTTGGTTAGGCGCCGGCGTAAAGCGAAATTCTTCTAAAAACAAGCCCAAATCAATGTCGTGTTCAGTCGCTACCAGTGCCGTGTCTTTATTGGGCGGGAGCGGAATCGCGGGGAAAGTGTCGGCGAATTGTAAACGACTACAGTCCGCTTGTAAACGGCGCAACAGCGCCGGGCAAGTCACCCATTTAAAATGACTGGTGAGTGAGCGCACTGGTAACAGCAGCAAACGGGCATCGCCGACGGCCAACGCGCATGCATATTCACTGGCATTGGTCATTTCAGGGCCAAAGATTTCGTCTACCCAGCCATTGCCTTTGTCTTCTGCCAACGTGCGCATCGCGCCTTTGACGGCCGAGCCATAAACACAAGGCCAGCCAGTGTGTGCTTCTCGCTGAATCGGTAAGTCTATGACACTGACCATTTGGCCTATTCCTGCATGTAGCGAAGTTTCCGTGAGTAATCCAAGTATTGCAGTGGCTTGCGACATAGTGTATTCCTCGCTTGTTGCATTTTTTATAATGATCACAAAATTTCTGTCAACGCACCCCAAGAAGCGCTCTCACTAATTATTAACGTGAGTTCGGCTTTTCAATAAATTATATAACTATTATGTGAATCAATTAGTTGATTGCAATTAATTGAATAAAAAAAGTTTTAAAATATTAAACCCTTAGCATTAATACGTGAATAATCCTGATTTGTGGGCCATCAACTGGAATGAATCAGTACAAAAAACTTCGGAGTCCAAGATTTATCTTGGACATCTAAATTCCGGAGACGTCCAAACTAAAGTTTGGACTCCGAAGTCAGGCTCTATGCTTCGCAGTTTTGCGTCACAGACATATCTCAAAGTTGACTTTCATTCCCTCTGTCAGGTGCTTCTATTCCAAGAAATTCTCTATATATCCGCTCTTTATATTCATGCCCCAATTCATTAATAGCCTCTACGAAGGTTTGATATGTTCCAGTACCGCCTATTTTTTCCCATAATTCATCCCCGATAAGAACGACATCATCTTGCTTCATATCAAACCATCGAGCCGGAAAACTCCAACTATAGTCTTCTCTACACCCATACGGATTATAAGGTAACGCAAAATAGGCACCATCCACTTGAGGCGGTTCCATGCTATAGAGTTTGAGCAATTTTTCTTTACTGACCTTTGTTTGATCGCTATTCGGGAGAGGGGCCTTTAACTCAAAGGCGTATCGTTGATTATTGCTCCTATCTTCTGCGTATACGTCGCATACAACGGTTACTGGAAGAGATTTCCCTCTTCCCGCTAAAATGTATTTTAACTCCTGATTCCAGTTCGGTTGCGTCCGTTTTTTTTCCTTTGAGAGGATGTTCTAACCGATTTAATACTTCTGTGATGCGCAGAATTCTTCCCCGTTTGATTTGTCCACGAATGGTATGATTGAGAGTTGCATATCCTAACCCATACTCAGCGGCAACAACGGCTAATTTTTCCCAAGCTTTTCCAAAGGGAGTAACAAATCTTCGTTCAAAATGAGAACCTTTAAAGATTTCATCAGGGACTAATGCGGCATAAAGCGGCTTTTTTGCCCTATGCTCTTCAGGAATAAAGGGATCGGTTATGAGAACTTTTTCCATAATGTTGTCCATCATATCTTGGATCACTTTCTGAATAGCAGCTTTCATCTGTTCAGCCACGTATTCCTCCTTTTCTATCGCTTGCGCCAGATAAAGACAGATTCGTAGAATTCACTCGCACGTCGTCCGGTTCTCCGGTTGACATGTCTTGTGACAATCTGTTCAATCTCTACCTCGATCATTTCAGCAATGTGACTATACAGTTCATGTCGATCACCTGCAACAACATTTAAGTCACTGAGATGCGTTTCATGGGTAACCGTACTTGGCTCTGTTGGTGTATTGCTAGTCTGGAAAATAGGAACGTTCTTTTCTGTGAGTAACATCTTCGTTTATTCCGGAGTCCAAGATTTATCTTGGACATCCAAAGCGGAATCCAAGATTCCGTCAAAATTTTTGGAAGTTTGTAGTAGTCGCTTTAGCGACTCAGTAGTCGTTAAAACGACGAGTACAAACGATAGTCGTTAAAACGACGACTAGAAACGATTACTACAAACGACTACAAATGGCATTTTACGAAATGCCTTTTGGCAACTGCTTGAGGGCTTTTTGTTAGAAGTGATTGATGATTATCGCGACAATTAGGTTTTAATCAATGAATAGTACAACGAATTACGCGGATAAACGAATTAGTACGAATTAACGAAGAGTACAACGAATTACGCGGATAATTATTCGTACAGCAAATAACGATAGTGCAGTACAGCGAATTATTGGATAAAGGAATAAAAGCCGTTTATCCGCGTCATTGGCGACTGGTAAATTCCTGATTTTTTCATAAGCACACGATATGGCATTGAGTCTTCAGTGCCCTTTAGGGCACTTCAGCTATTAGACGACGGCTTTACCAAAGGCGGAGGGATTATTTGTTTCTAATTCCGCAAACTGTGTGGCATTGACTCACTGACTGGCGACTCATCAATCCGTTAATCGGCCCGTCATCCGTTGTACTCACTGACTTGCAAATTCGTTTATCCGCGTAATTCGCTGTACTGACTTAACCGTGAAAACGGGAATGCGCCCCAGTAAAACGTAGTCGCTTTAGCGACAGTCGTTAAAACGACGACTACAAACGGCCTAATTCCAAACCCCCACCGCTAGATCGCCGCGCCCTAACGCCGTCTCTTCGCCAACTTGAAAACCGTGTAGTTTTTTGACCGCTTCAGCAAGAGTTATATTATCATCTAACTGGCAAAACCACACGCTGCCCGCTGGCATAAAACTTTTCACCGGGCGAGGACATTCGTTTTGTAAATCCCAGCCGCCTTCTCGCACCGTTTTGCCTAACACGGCGCTGAGAAGGGTTAATTTGACACCGTTTAGTGTTCCTTGCCAGACGGTGTTGCCCTTTTTATCGGCCGTTTTCTGAAACTCTGGTGATGGCAACCAACTGTTTTTGTCAGCGCCTAAGTCCGCTGGCGTTAATAACATAAGTAAGACGTTTTGGCCGTCGGTAGGAATCTTGAAATTCGCTGCTGACGGTGCTTTTGTCACTGTAACGGCCGCTAAACGGCCTTCTCCTCCAAAACGTACTTGTCCGGTGTTAGGTTGCAAAACGTCTGCAACTTCATGCAAGATGGCAGCAACTTTGACGTTTTCAGTTGGGCGAATGTGTTGTGTTTGATAAAGGAGCCCTTCTCCCGTGATGCGTTTGGCATTATTGCGAGCGATGCCGAGACGTGGTTCATTTGCAAACAGCTTGGATTGACGAATGATGGTTATCGGGGCCGGTAATTCACCCGCTAAAACTTGCCGCAATCCCGGTTCGGTTAACCAAGCGTTTTCTAAAGGTTTTGCGCCGCGTTCTTTGAGTATTGGCAATTGCACTTTTTCGCCTAAATCGCAATGGACAGGGCCGCCTATTTGTAAGTATTTAAAATCATTATCTTTTTCCAACAGCGACAGTGGCACGGGATAAAGCCGTTGTTCATTATAAATCAAATAGGGGCCTGTCAGGCGCAATTTGCCAAAATCATCGGCTCCGCCTATTTCTGTCAGTAGGTTGATTCCTTTATAGCGCTGTACTTCGCCGTTCTTGTATTTGTTCCAATTGATATTGGCATTTTCGCCTATCAAGGTGCGAATAGCACCAGCGACGGTTCGCGCCGGCGGCGGAAATAAACTGGTTAATTCCGAGCCACCGACGGTACCAAAAGGCCGAGATTCTCGGAAAAACCACGTATCGAGCGGTTCAAAACACCATTGTTTAGCACTCATCTGCGTTCTATTCCTTTGTTAGCTAAAAAACGGACTAATAACGCGCCATCTACTTTTAATTCTGGCACCACCTGCCATTTGTCAGGCATATCTGGATTGTCAGGATCACGTATGACTTGACGACACTGTTTGAGCAATTGACTGATTTTAGCTTCAGCCAGTGGCAGCGTCAATTGTTCCTCTTTGCGGCGCGTGTCATTGACACCCGAAGCCAGATAGTCGGCCGCTAATAGCGTTTTCGCGTCATCTTCAGTGATTATCTGTTGCTCTGGTTCAGCCGGATTGAGCAACTCAAAACGTTCACGAATCTTGTAGAAAAATTTGTTGCTAAAGGCGGCTTCATTGTTGTCCTTATCGAGAAACTGTTGTTTCAGTTTGTCAAGAATGATTTGATTATTGTCTAACGCGATTTCCCAAGGCATTGCCCATTCTATCGCATTTCCGCCCTGTTTCCACACACGCACCGCAATTGCATCGCGCCCACAGCCGTCTTTGGCAACGTTATCCAGTAAACTATGTGCATCTCTAAGTATTCTAGTCAAAGGCATTTTGATATGGGCAAACTCTATCGCGCCCGATAACGTGGAACGAACACCGCTACCTTCAAAGGCATTTAGATAAACCTCACGTAAGGCCGTTGCACAGCAGAACGCGTCCTCTAAGGGCAAAATCGCCAAGACATCATCACCGCCCGCATAGACTAAAAAGCCGTTGTGTTGATACACCACTTGTGGCACATTATTGGTAAATTTTTCCAACGCGGCCGAAATTTTGGGTTGTTTTTCGATATCACTCATGTGCTTACCTAACGAGTCGCCATCCATCAGCAAAATGGCGTAAAAGGGTGTCGGCTGAGTGTTGATGTCTAACGCGTTGAGTGCTGTTAACATTTTTTGCGCGGCGGCTTGTTTGGCCGGATCGAGACTGTCATTGAGCAATGCTTGTTCAAAAAACACTCTACCATCTAGGGCAGTTAAGCGTTTAATGCGGCGAGTTTTTTTGGGTTGTTGATAGGCGTTGTCGATACAACAAATGTCAGTCTGCCATTCTCCGTATTCAGTGCCAAGTTCTCTAGCGGCTTCATGTAACTCATGCAACTTGTCGTCATCTTCGTTCAAAATGACTTGTTCTAACCAGTGCAACACGGCTAAGTATGAGACTGAAGGCACGCCTGTTTCCAATTTCCAGCCTTTGAGTTTCCATCCGCCCGGCATAGTGACTGAGAATTTTTCGTTAAAGTGACGCGCAAAACGGCGTTTGACAAATGCAATCGCACATAAATGTTCATCTGCTGCTAAATCCCTTTTTAATTGGTTGCGGATGGGTTGCCAAAAGGTGTCGAGCTTGTTGGGAGACTGGATACCGGATAATTCTTGCCAACCTTCCATTACTAGACATTTCACGCCTGGCTCGGTGGGCGCAAAATGATTACGCCAATTTTTGCGGCGATCTAATAAATCTGAGGCTTTTTCATCATCAGTCAGTGCCCAACTGATTTCCCAAAAAGACTTGATTTGCCGTTCCCAAATGTCTCGCTGCACTTTTCCGACGTGTGCTTCTAAGTCTTGGCGCCAGACTAATTCGGCCAATTCGTACCATGCTTTTTGGACGCTTTCTACTACTTGTTCAGCATGTTTGCTGTTAAAGTTGGCTTTGACTTGTGCCTTAAAGCGATTTGGAACACTGCCTTGGCGAGGTGGCCTCCCCTTGCCTTTGCCTTTTAACCATTTGAGGTAGTTTTCATCGGGGTTAGGAAAAACGATTTTTCCTTTTTGCGCGATAACGGCTCGCATTGCGACGGCCGATAGCCACGATAGGATAAAAGAACCTGCCCAAAAGTCGCGGGTGCGTCGTGCTTGTGCAACAAAACCTTGGACAGGGCCTAGGGTGAAGTGGAAATATGCCTTTTTGAAAATCCTAATTTTAAGTCTCCTCTAAAATAAGTACAGCGAATTAACGAATAGTACAATGAATAGTACAACGGATGACGTGGATAAACGGATTAGTCGTACAGCGACTAACGAGAGTACAGTACAGCGAATTACGCGGATAAACGAAGAAGTACAACGAATTACGAAGAGGATAAACGAATAAAATAAAAGCCGCTTATCCGTGTCATTGGCGTTCTGCCACTGCGTTTCGTTGTAGTCAATTCGTTTATCCGCGTAATTCGTTGTACTTTGTACTGACTTGCGGCTTAATTCGAGTCCGGCTAAATCGAGTTAGTGTTCGTCAATCTCACCCAACGCCTTGAGATCAATCTCGCTTCGCTCGGAACGTCGTTTCAAGGCTAAAAGCGGTTTTTCATTTTATTTGGGACAGTTTGGTAAAATTTCAATGATTTTTTTTATCCAATTGTTTTATTTATAGTTTTTAAAAAAATCGGAGTCCAAGCTTGGCTCGTCCAAGATAAATCTTGGACTCCTGCCAAGATAAATCTTGGACTCAGGACTACATATTTGAAAAAACTTGAAAAAGGTGCTTGACTGAAATAACGGATTGAATTAGCAGCATTCAAGCAGATTTTCAACGACTAAAATTGTGCTTTAAAATCCGTTTATTTTCAAAATTCGTTGTACTTTCAGGCACTGAGCTTTTCTTCTGAATTAATTGATTGGCTTGGTATCTCGGCCTTTCGCCAGCAAGTTGTGCCGTCTCTCGCAGTCAAACTTTCGACGTGCCTGTTCATAGTCGAGTTGTTGCCGTAATTGCTGGATAGCTATGCCATTAAACGGCGTGTCTTTGAGTTCGTGGTAATAACAAACCTGTATAAACGGGTTAAATTTATCTGAAGTTACCCGGCGTGGATACTTTTGTTCTGTTCCAGAACGATCATGCGGATTGATCTGACGGGTTGCTGAAAATAAATAGGCGGCATAAAAGTGCATGAGGTAATTTTCATCTTTCCAGTACTGGTACTTTTCCCCATTCTCTTTCTTGGGATTATTGTCTTTTTGTGTCTTCCAATGAATGACCTCTAATGGATTAGCGTATTGATGGCGGTATTGATGTTGATACATCCCAACCAAGTTTTCCAAAATATCCTGATGGCGTGGCGATTCTTGTGGATACAATCGCTTGAGTTCGTTATGTTGCCCATACATTTCTTGATTGAACATGCTCTTCATCGCGATCAGAAATGTGAAGCAGGCTTCTTGGGCGGAAAAGTGGGTTTGACTGCCCTCTATTAACCCATGCGAAATCCAGTTTCTCAGACGTACCAAAGGCAACTTGAAATGACGTTCTTCATCTTTGTCAAGCTCTCTACCAAACCGTTCATAAGGCTTGCTTAAATAATCACAGAGCGCAAAATAAACATCGTTGTATTTGGTTTCAGGCAGACTAAAATCCCGCAATAACCAGACGATGCCGTTTAGGAAGGTGTTCTTATCCAAGTCGTGAAAGTCGTTTGTGATCTGTATACGACTATCCGCCATATCACGGACGAGGTTTAAAATGCCCCGACGTAACGTGAGATACTCATAAAGTAATTTATTGCCATCGCGCCGCTCACAAAACTGTCGCAGCCATTTTTGCAGTTCATTGGCCACTTCTACCGGAGATTTTTTAATCGCTTTTGGGGGTATCAGCCGTGCTTCTCGGAAGCGTTTCTCAAAACGGTTATAGATGTTATGGATGTCATTACCCAACGGTTCTACTGGTTGTTTGCATTCCTTTAAAAAGGCCAACATCTTTTCCTGTTTGTCATCATCTAATTGGCTGTTCTTGATGACGGTTTCGATTTCTTCGGCCTCTTCGGCCACTTTTCCAGCACTGGCTTCCCTTTCTTGGTGCCATTGAGCAAGGAATTCCGATATCTGCGTTTTTTTGGCGACTTTGATGACCAAATAGTCAAAGGTTTGTTGTTGTTCAGGTAACATTTTTGTTCTAAGTGCTTTATAAAGCACTGTATACCTGTCGTTATCACCAGTCGTCATCGCCGTGGTCATTTCTCGGATCATATCTGCGGTGTCATCCTTGGTATCTACATTACCCGTCAGGAAGACGATGCGATCGGTATCGAACCCTTGTGCCAACAGCTTTAGGTATAAATGGAAACCCCCTTCTTCCAAGTATTCTTTTGGAGAAATGCCAAACTGTTTGGCAAGCGGTTCTACTAACTCATTTTCACCGCCCTCTTTATAGAGGTTAATGTCGATAACAATCAGATCGTATTGTTCTAATTGATTAGAAATGGTCTGGTAGGCATCTTCAAAGTCAGTGACTGATTGGACTTCATGTTGTTCGCGTATATTGCCAAACCAATCCTGTTCCTTTTGCTCATCATAATCATCATCAATCCACAAAATTCTCATACGCTCTCCTTAATAAAGTTTATTAGGAGTCCAAGCCAAGATAAATCTTGGACTCAGGTTAAGCCAACAGAAATCAACAGAAATATTGGGCTCTGGCCCCCAAATTGGACACCTATGTGGGTAATTTTACCTCGAATAAAACGGGTGGCAAATAGAGTAATTGCTCTTGTATGGCAATGGTGATTGAAAAAGTTTTATTGTCATCTTGACGGAATAAACTGATCGCACCTTCATTGAGGGATTCTAATTCTGCCTTGAGGCCTTCTAAGCCATTGCCGGTACTGATGGAGTTGTTGTCTTCATAAGAGTTAGTCCATTGTGAGAATAGGTATGCTTTTTCCTCAAGGTTGTTCTCAAAAAAACGTATTTCGAGTCCGTTGAAGTCAGAGTATTTGTAAGCATTGATAAATAATTCGTAAAAATGCTTATGAAGCAATGCTTCGGTATATTTGTTCTTTTCCAGTCGGAGCTGGGCCCACTTTTCGGAAAAGTCGGAGCGGATTGGCATGAGGTTGTTATTAACCCATTCCAAGGCTTTTTGTTCTTCCAGATAAATTTTGTTGACAAATTGCTGATGGCGTTCTTCTAATAAGTTTGTGTTGTCGCCAAAGATTCTGCGGCGGACTTTCTGCAACGCTTTGTATTTACTCTTATCAAGAAAATTGGAGGTGGCTTTTTCTAGGGCCTCATTGAGGATAGCGTAAACGCTGGTGTCGGTCGCGCTATCACTATTGGCTTCAGCACGATTTCCTAACACTTTCTGGCGAAATTGATCGGAATCTCGGTATTGAGCGAGTAATAACTCATTCTGATGCGAAATGAAAATTTCTCCGCGATAGGCTTTGTAAAGCAACATCGCTTCTTTTTTAAGGCCTTGTTCTTTTAAGGTTTCGGCCACATTCATAATATTATGAGGGTGAATTTCATTGGCTAACATATGGCTAGAGTCTCGGAGTATTCTTTCGAGTTTCTGTGTTTCTGCCTGAATTTGTTTATTTTGCCGTTCTAAGGCTTGATTCTTTTTTTCAATTTCTTTATTTTTCTGTTCTAAGGCTTGTTTCGCTTTTTCTTGTTCTTCAAGTTTGGCGATGTCTTCTAGTAATTGTTGTGCGGATTGGCGTACAAGGGTGATTAATTCGTTTTCGATATTTGTTTCATTGAGTACGATTTTTAACAAATTTTGTTCATGAGGGCCATTCACTCCGTTTTCAAAGCCAGTCGCAAGCCTAAGCCAATATTTAGCGGCTTGATTATTTTGAACATTTTTAGACAGGATTCCTAATTGGTATTGAGCAAAAATGACTAACGGATTTTTTTTATCAGGGTGTTCGGCCATTTTATGAAAGCATTGTAGTGCTTCCTCAGAATCTTTGGTAAGGGCTAAACCGTCAAGCGCTTCCACATTGAGTTGCGTGGTAACGTGTGTGCCAGCGAGTCCGGCTAAATCGAGTTAGTGTTCGTCAATCTCACCCAACGCCTTGAGATCAATCTCGCTTCGCTCGGAACGTCGTTTCAAGGCTAAAAGCGGTTTTTCATGTTATTGGGGACAGTTTTGTGAGATTTCAATGACTGATTTTTAGCCAATTGTTTTATTTATAGTTTTTCAAAAACTAGGACTCTAAGCTTTAGCTTGGCTCGTCCAAGATAAATCTTGGACTCCGGACGACTTGCGGACAGGTTAGCTTGTGCTATGCCGTGATATAGCGATCCCATTTCGGGTTCATCGTTGTCTTGAGAGGCCTCGTCTTCAAGTTCTACTAATTTGGTCATCTCTTCATCCTGCCTAAGATACGGTTCGTCGTCAGCCAAGATGGTGGTGCTATTTAATTGTGAATTGTTAATGAATTGTTAATTGTTATTGAATGAAGCGCGATTGGGGGCCATAACTTAATTTGAAAGCATCTAAAGTCTTTTATGGCCCTCAACGCGTCCAAAAATATGCCAAGAAATGAGAATTCCGATTTTTGCAAAAATTTCTTTTCTGATTTATTGGCTCGAATAGGAGAACGTATATGATTAAACTATTTAGTCATAAAAAGTTAAATGCCCCTCCAAGAATAATAGACTGGGAGTCTATTGCTATTGGAGACCCTGTTTATGTTTTGTTTTCTACCCGTAAGGGCCGTATGCGAAGTTGCCAAGGGTTTATCCGGGAAGTTTGTTCAGACAATTTCTTAATCTATGACCAAAATTATGAACAAGAATACATTGTTGCTATAAAAAGAGTGTATGAACTTAATAAAGCATGAGAGGTGGGTTTATACCACTTTTTGAGCTTTCCCCAGGTTCCGCCTCAATGCCATTAAGTTAAGATATAACCTATTGATTTTTAATCATTTTGTGTGTGTGTTAGGGTGGGAGACCCTATTTTTTACTTTCAATAAAAACAATGACTTACGACCCGGTGGGAGAAAAATATGGCACGACCGGGCGTTTTTTAATAAAAATATAGCTTTCATCAAAGAGTTCCTTAACTTAATGGCATTGAGGTTTTCCTTAAGCTATTCATATTCAACCCCGTAGGGGTTGAGGCGTTATTGCTTTCC
>NBMI01000005.1 GCA_002085445.1 Candidatus Parabeggiatoa sp. nov. 2 | reverse complement strand
ATTTATCGATACGCCAATATCGAAGGGGCAACCATAAAGGATTGCCCCTACATGACACGACGGTTCGTAGGGGCAATCCCACGTGCAAAGCCCTTACAAGCCCAAGGGGAAAGCCCTTTTGATTCCGGAAAAATACCTGATAATATGTGCTTCGGTACTTAGTACACTAAGGCGGAAGTTTCCATACCACCCCAACGCCAACGGCTAAAGCCGTTGTCTAAAAGCTTAAGTACGTGTCAGGGCACTGCAAGAGGGTTAGTAGTAGTAGGCTTTAGCCTACTTTAGCTTTCAGTGTTGGCTGTTGGTGGTATGGGGATTTTCGCCCTCCTGCTTGGGCTGATTTTTAGCCTGTTCTAAGGCAATTTCTTTTAAGGCTTTGAAAGAGCTATGGCTAGAGGCCCCTTCGATGGCTTTTACTGCCAATTCTTGAGCTTGTTTCAATGCGGCCTCTAATTGTTTAGAGAGTTTGTCGATTTGGGACGTTTGGTTGGCAACTTGTTCTTCTAATGAGCTAATTTTTAATTGATAAACCTCTTGATCACCGGCAAATTCTTTAGCCGCAAAATCGGCCTTAATTTTGGCTTGATGACGGGCAATGCCCGTGCCTTCATCTTTAGCTTTTTTGATAGCCGCTTCCAAGTCCTTGGGAAAACGCTCAACCTTGGTTTTGTGTTCTTCAAATTGCTTTTCGCGTTCCGCCAGTGCTTTCTCACCTTCTTCCCACGCTTTGCGGTGGCTTTCTTCTAGCTCTTGCGAGGTTTGCAGCTGTTGCTGTTGCTGGTGACTGTATTCTTCGTCACTGATGCCACGTTTTAGCGTTAAGTTATAGCGATATTCACTACCTTCCCGCTGCTGGGTTTTATTGTCGGCGCTTTCTTGCTCTTGCAGACGCTGTTCAGTCTCTTCTTTTTTAGTTAGCCACGCTTGGTTTTTTTCAAACCACGCCTTTTCAGACTCTTCGCGCTTTTGTTTCAGCGTCTCAACATATTGCTCAGCAGTCTCTGTGTATTGTTTGAGCAAGTCGCTTAACGTCTCCTCTTTAATTTCAAGAGCATATAAGGTCTCTAAATGATTGTTTTCCGCCTCGACAGTGGTGCGGACATCTTTTAGGCCTGACGCTTCGACAAGCAAGTTGGTGGATAATTGGCTTAAGGCGGTGTTGAATTTTTCGCCCAGTTGCCCAAGCAACTGAATCACTTCTTCCATTGGTGCGTGTGCATTGCCGTCTTTAGGTAAGGGTTGCCGTTTTGGTGTTTTGGTGGTTTCCGTTTTGGGGGAGGTGAACCACGGCGGTGCTTCTGGGGTTTTAACGGCGGCGGCTTCTGGCTTATGTGGGGACGCAATCACAGTCGCATTTTTTTCTAATTCTTGGTAGGCTGCTTCTAATTCTTTGTAAGCATCAAGAATTTCAGCCTTCGTGTTTCTGGGAGTTATTTTTTTAGCCATTGTTTAAATTCCTATTGTGGCGATTGCCTACGTTAAACATCAAAGGTAAAAAAACTTTGGAGGTTTTGAAAAAGTTGTCTGGATAATCATAAGTAGTGTCCATCCGGAAACTCAATTTTCGTGTCATTTCGTTTCTGTTTCTGTTTCGATTTCTTTGATCGGAGAAATCTTGATAAAGCTTGATAAAGCTTGATAAAGCTTGATAAATCTTGATAAATATTGATAAATCTTGATAAATCTTGATAAATCTTGATAAATCTTATATCACCTTGATAACCAAAAGATTTCTCCTATAGTCGAAATGACAGGGGGTAAACTAAACTCTTTCAGGATGGACACTAAGTAGGGTGGATTACGCGGCGTAATCGGCCCCATTTGAGAACAAGGGGCCGATTACGTTATGTTAAGGAGCCCTACAATCACTCCCGGGGAAAGTGCAAGGCAAGCCTGGAACGAATATACTGCACAAATTATCTCGCTTCGCTCGGACTTTCCTACGGTTCACAATTAGCTTCGCGATCCTACGGTTCACAATTAGCTTCGCGATCCTACTGTTCACAATTATATCAGCATCAACCCTCTTATAAACTAATCTTTACCCACTTGTCGGTATGTTATTGAAAATAAGTCAATTTGAAGCCTTAAGTGTGAGTGGTTAATGAATGACTCACAGTTAAGTGATTGTTTTAAGATAATTATGTAATGATTAATGATTAATGATTAATTTTGGACACTTGTGGGTAAAGGTAAGTCTTATAAAAGGGAGAAGGTGAAGGGTTAATTTTTATCAGTTGGTTTAGGTTGCCCCGCACTAGACATGGCAGTCATGGCGAGTTCTTGCACTTGTTGTGAAGCGATTTGTAGTTGCTCGGTTAATTGAGCAATCCGCGCTTTTTGCTCATCGACAATCTTGTTGAGAGATTCTATTTTTAATTCAAACGCTTTGCGCTTGGCTTCTCTCTCTTTTTCCAACAACTTGGCTTGGTTTTCTTCGCTCTTGTAGGTGTCCTTAATCGCCTCTTCGCGCGCTTTTTTCACCGCCTCTTGAATTTCCTTGGGTATCGCCTCGACTTTGGTTTTGTATTCCTCAAAGTCCGCTTGATGTTTTTCGAGGTATTTTTCGCGCTCTGTCCAGTCTTTTTCCTTGCGCTGGTTTTCTTCTTCCAGTTGACGTTCTAAGGTACGTCCACGTTTTTCGTAGTCATCAGTGTTTTCGGTGTGTTGCCGCTTGAGTTTATAATCGTATTCTTCTTCTTCGTCGTTCCGGCTTTTTTCCTGCACTGTCTGCTGTTTATTTTTGGCATTATCATAATCTTGTTGTTGCTTTTGCCAAACTTCGCGCAGCTTGGTTATTTCTTTTTCCAAAGCCTCGAGCTTTTGCTGGTCGTCCTCTTCAAGGCTTTGCGATTCCTTTTGATGTTCTTGTTGTAGAATGTTTAGAGCTTCGGCCGCTATTTGGATATTGTGCAACGTGGTTAAACGCTGATTTTCTACCTCAATAGCCCGCTGAATCTGCGCTAATTTTTCCACTTGGGTGGTCATCTCAAGGGAAAGTTCTTTGATGGACTGACCAAAGCCGGATTGTAATTTGGCAAGTGCCTTAAAAATGCTGTCGGGGGTGTAGGTAGACGCTTGCTCAACAATTTCTTTATCTTTTTGTCGGGCGGCAATGTCTTGTTTAGTGGCTATCAGGGCTTCCTGACGCTGATAGTCAGCGCGTAGTTTTTCAAACTCCTTGGGAATGGTTTGTGGATCAGAATGGGGTGTGTTCATATCAGTTATCTCAGTTATCAGCCATTAATTATCAGTTATACTTGGCACGGCTAAAATTTCTACTTTTCCTTCAGTCTAACTCTCTCCCTTGAGGGTAGGGGTGAGGGTCAATGTCCAGGCTGCAAAAGCCTTGGGCTGGCGCTTTATACTAATGAAAAATGAAACATGAAACATGAAACATGAAAATTTTAGTTATAAACGACTGAATAAAAATTAAAAATTTTTAATCACTTATTGGCCCATTTTCATTGTCACGGCCAAAGAAGTACGTTCCGTATAGGATGAAAGAACAAAACTCTATCGAACAACCCGTTTGGGTTTATCTCGCATAGCGAAAAACGAAACTTACGAAAATAGCGTACCGAGATAAGTTTCGCTCTCTAAGCCAGTTGCTCAAGCAAAAGCCTTGGCTTTTGCCAAGGCTGCGATTAAAAAACGGAACAGTTACAACCCGTTAGGGTTTGTAACGGTGTTAAGTATAAGCACAATTTATGCCCGTGTTCAGTATAACCGGCCCGAGCGATTAATTTTGGCCTTATTTAAACCTCTATGCTTAAATTTTGGAGGTTTTTAGGACAGAAAAATTTTTATTTAGCGTGCGGTTAAACACGGCTATTGAATTCAAGGTGGACAGGTGTTTTTAATGAACTGGGAAAAATATAGGTCAATAGGTAAAAGGAGCTAGGGAAAAGGGGCGAGGAGAAAGGCGCTAGGGAAAAGGCAAGGGGCTAGGTTTTTTACCTTTCCCCTTTCCCAGTTAGCCGTTATGCCGAAAAAGATGAACCACATCCACAAGTGGTAACAGCGTTAGGATTACGAATCACGAATTGTGCGCCTTCTAAGCCTTCGCTGTAGTCAATTTCAGCACCCACCAAATATTGGTAACTCGTCGGATCTATTAGCAATTTAACGCCCTGATTCTCAACCACGGTGTCGCCTTCTTGGGTGTTTTCATCGAAGGTAAAACCATACTGAAACCCTGAACATCCACCGCCTTGAACAAAGACGCGTAACATCAGTTCTTCGTTGTCTTCTTCCTTAATCAATTGTTGTACTTTAAGCGCGGCACTGTCGGTAAACAACAAAGGTGCCGGGGTCGTTTCTGTCGTTGCGATCACGCTCATACTCTTTTCTCCATAAAAATAAATATCAACTTCTTACATATTAAGTGTTCCATCACAAAATTTCAATGGGCCTTTCAACATGGCCACCGTGATGGACTTCACTAGAGTGTTTCAAAATATCCAGTACTTGTTCAAGTTCTGAGCGTAATTGGCGGATGATTTGCTGGTCTTGCTCCATATCACTTATCAAGCTATCTTTTAGCAAATGTTGTTTGGCACCGCCTATCGTAAAGCCATGTTCATACAAAAGGCTACGAATTTGACGAATTAAAATCACATCGTCGCGTTGATAATAACGCCGGTTACCCCGGCGTTTAATCGGCCTGAGTTGGGAGAATTCTTGTTCCCAGTAACGCAATACGTGTGGTTTTACCGCGCATAACTCACTCACTTCGCCAATCGTGAAGTAACGCTTTGAAGGTATGGTAGGCCCTTCGCTAGTCTTTGTTGGTTCCAGCATAGGTTTCTACTCGCGCTCTGAGTTTTTGCCCAGGCTTGAAAGTTACCACACGTCTCGCGCTAATTGGAATTTCCAATTGCCAAACCCGGAGAGTTTGACTCGTTCTCCTTTTTCCAAAGCCAAGCGGATCTCTTCAAAAAACAGGTCTACCATTTCTTTGGCTTCTCGCTTATTAAAACCCACTTCATCGAAGAGTCTTTCTGCCATTGCAGCTTTAGTCAATGCCATGTCTATTTCCTTAGTTGTGCACCTAACTTTTGTTCAAGTGTACTGAGTATCTGTCCAATCACGGTATCAACTTCAGAGTCGGTAAGATTGCGCGAAATTGCCTGAAAAATCAACCCTATTGCCACACTTTTTTGGCCCGGCTCAATGCCTTTGCCTTGATACACGTCAAACAATTGCCAGTCGATCAGTGTCTCGGTGGCGGATTGTTTGATATTGTCCAGTAGTTGTGCCACGCTGATATCTTGTGACACGACTACCGCAATATCACGTCGTACTGACGGATATTTGGAAATTTCTTGTCTGTGAGGTATATGCGCTTGGCACAGGGGCGCGAGCCGTAATTCAAAGAGGTAGACGGGCGGCGTGAGTTCTAGCGTCTGTACTAAACTTGGATGTACCGCCCCCATGAGTCCTATCCATTCTTCACCGCGATAAATCGCGGCGGTTTGTCCGGGGTGTAAGGCGGGATGTGTAGTCGGTGTAAAGCGGTAGAGTTCGCTTTGTCCCGCGCCGCCTCCGGCGCTCAAACTGAGTAAGGTGTCGACATCCGCTTTAACATCAAAAAAATCAATAGGTTGTCCCGATTGTCCCCATTGTTCCGGCCACCGTGTGCCGGTGACGAGGCCGGCTATCATTTTTTCTTGTTGTAAACTTTGGTTTTTTGATTGAATAAACCGCAAGCCGGTTTCAAATAAACGCACACGAGATTGTTGACGTTTTTGATTATACAGCAAAACTTGTAGTAAACCGGCCCATAAAGTGGTACGCATCACTGCCATATCGTTGGCAATGGGATTGGCTAGGGTGATGGATTGGGCCTCGGGGTCAAGTTTGGCTTGTAGTTTGGGATCTACAAAGCTATAAGTAATGGCCTCTTGATAGTCGCGTTGGACTAGCACGGCTTGTATTTGTTCTAAAGTCACGGCCGGTTGGGGCTGCATAGTCAAGCGGGACTGTGGCATAAGGCTAGGTAAATTATTGTAGCCATGCACTCGCGCTAATTCTTCAATTAGGTCGGCCTCAAGGGCAATGTCAAAGCGAAAATTCGGTGGGCGCACTTGCCACGTTAATTCCCCTATTTCCTCCTTTGAAAAAGGGGGGTTAGGGGGGGTTATCGTCATGCCTAAACGAGTTAAGATGTCGCTGACTTCGGCCGCGTCTAGCGATTGGCCGAGTACGCGTTTAATTCTTGAGGCTCGAAGTTCAATTGTTGGCGTGCTGGGTAAAGTGGTTTCATCGGCGACTTCAATCACCTGCCCCGGTTGTCCGCCCACAATGTCTAATAGTAAGGCCGTGGCGCGTTCCATGGCACGGCGTTGCAATTGTGGATCAACGCCACGCTCAAAACGGTGTGAAGAGTCGGTGTGTAGTCCATAACGTCTAGCGGTGCCTGAGGCATAAGTTGGCGCAAAAAAGGCGCTTTCTAGGAAGATATCAACCGTGGCCGTCGTTACGGCGGAGGCTTGTCCGCCCATAACGCCGGCCATGGCAAGGGCCTGTTTGTGATCGGCAATCACTAATGTTTGTAAGACATAATTAGTGACATCCACGACGGCACTGATGCTGCGTAATCCGCTACGACGCAAGCGTTCTTGCATCCATAGCGGTGTCGGGGCCTTTGCGTTGATGTTTTTGATGAGGCGCCCAACGTAGCGGGGACAGGCTTGGGGGGCGTGAATTTCTACCCGGAAAGTGTCCGTGATTGTTGCGGCAATGGGCGAGCCTTCAGGGGCGGTGACTTGTGAGCGCGTCAGTACGCCGACTTCTCGCGCAATGCCTTCAACGCCTAAGCAGTCGCCGCGATTGGGTGTGAGTTCAAGTTCAATGCTAACGTCCTCTAATTGTAAATAGCGGCGCACATCTTCGCCTATCGGCGCGTCTTCAGGTAAGGGCATCAGGCCTTCTGAACTTTCTGCTAGGGCCAGTTCTTGGGCCGAACATAACATGCCGAATGATGGAACGCCACGCAATTTGGCTTTTTTAATTTTGGTGTCCTCTAAACGCGCACCGACTAAAGCCGTCGGTACTCGCATACCCCTAGAAACATTAGAGGCACCGCAGACAATATTTAAGGGTTCCTCTTCACCCACCCTAACCTGACAAACGCTAAGTTTCTTAGCATCCGGGTGTGGCTCAACTTCGATAACTTCACCAACGACGACTTTGTTAAACTTTGCAGCGACAGGTTCAACACTGTCTACTTCTAAGCCTGCCATCGTTAATTGTTTAATTAATTCATCCGTTGAAATGGGCGGATTAACCCATTCACGTAGCCAGTTTTCGCTGAATTTCATTTATATTAAGTCCGTGGTACTAATTTGATATCTAACCTACAACCTGGGGTGATGAAACGATCCGAGAACGAAGTAAACGACGTAAACGAATTGCTAATGAAAAGTGACGTAAACGAATTGCTAATGAAAATAGGTTATTTAACTGACTATTTTTAACGATATTTTTTAAAAGCGGAATAAAAAGGGGATCAATTTTTTGGTGGTGAGAAGAGCCTGAGTCAAGCACCACCCCACCTACAACCAATGGCTTGGGCATATTGACGCAATGAAAGCAAGACTCGGTGAATCCTTAGATTTACCCACCGCAGATTCTAGTTTGGCAACTTCTGGTGTTTTTGTATTTATATGTTGCGCTACCTCTTCTTGCGTGAACCCAGCCGCATCGCGTGCCCGTACCAATTGAAGCAAATAACACAAACTCTTCTTCCAACGCATCGTAAGCTGCTTTGAATTGTGGTTCTTTCATCCACTCGGCTACCATTTCTTCATGCGTTTTCATTTTGTACCTCCTGCAAACGCTTATGTGCGATAGCAAGTTCTTTCAATGGCGTTTTCTGATATTTTTTTACGAATCCATGCAAAATAACAATAAATAACATTTTTTTTATCCTTGATAGTGCAATACGCGAGCTATTCCTTCTTGACTACAAGCCACGAATTTAAAATAAGCTATTTCCTAATGAACGCACATAGGGCATCCCAATATTTGGGCAAAATTCCATCATCATTGCAGTAATTCGTGCATAAACTGCGCGAATGCCTACGGGCATTTCTTTAATGGTTTGACTCACAGCTTCACTGTAATAAACAATACGCCAATTCATTAATCCATCCTATCCTACTCATTGATTTTTAAATGAATAACTTCCAGTGCTTCCAAACCTTCATTATCCACGACTTTAACTGCCATGCGATGATTGCCGATTTTAAACGGATGTTTCTGTTTGCCCGTTTTTTCTATCAAAACATCGGCTTTAAAGCCTTTTTTTTCGTAAAATTCCCAATCCCACGCATAAAATTCAATGCCCACCTCAGAATCGCCGCTGGCAGTGAAAGCGATTTCGCGTAAACCTTTTTTATCTGTGCCTAACTCTTACTTAAAAACGCCAAAACCACAAAAACCGGCTTTGGTTATGTTTAAGGGGTAAGCTCCCTGGGGTGATAAACCATCTATCACCTTGGTTAAAAACCGAATCAAAATATTTCTCGCACCATGTATATCTCGGTTCACGATCGATCCTTGGAAAAGAATTGAAGCTTTCCCGCCCAAGCACTTCAGAATAGAACCATCCCACAAGGTTTTGGAAGTATAAGATTCATTGGCATCTATCACCGTTTTGCCATACTTTTTGGCCATCCACTTCAAAGTTTGCTTAAACTTATAGTGGGCCAATCCAAGCATCCCTCTAACCGTTTTGCGTCTTAAAAATCGTTTGCGTGTCTCATCACGCCTTGAAACCATTTGCTTGGTCTCAAAAGTGGGTAATAAAATCACGTCGTGATTTGAAACTAAATCATAAGCCACGCGCCGATGCAAGTCGTCTACTAGGTTTTGTTGTCTCGCCCGAACCTTTGCAATTCTTCGGTTGATATTTTTCAACCTATCCTTAACCCATTGTTTAGATTTATCTTCACGATGAAGCTTATCGCGTGCAGACAAAAGAGCATCAAGCTCCAACATCAGGGGTACTAACCGATCATTCACAAAACCCTCACCATAACTCACCGCAGAATCGAAACTCAAAGCGGTTTGAAACGTTCTAACACCAGGATCAAGAGCAACAATGGATAAAGATTGAGTTTTTGTTTGCTCCACAGACTGATTCAATTTAACACAGGCTTTCCATTGACTATTTGTGTAAGTCACAATAACCGTTTGACCAACAGCTTCTTTGGGTGCCTCTTCTGTCCATTTACAACCCTTTAATATTCTAGGGAATATTTGCTTATTTGACGATAATCTAGGAACAACAAAATATTGCTGGGGCGCATTTCTTGACATGAAAGACATTTCAGCTTTTTCACCTTTTACCCGTTTTTTGAGCACAGCAGTGCGTGTCTCACAAGCCTTCCGATAAGCCGCTTGAACTAAGTTGCTATTGTAGTTAGTCTCGTTTTCCTCGCATTCAATTATGCACCAATCACATATTTGTGTTCTAAATTCGCTGGAAGGCTTGCGTCCTTTACGCATAAATTCAATCGACAAGTTGTATGCCCGTCGAAATAAATTTAAGGCTTCAAACCACAAGTTTTCATGTTTGGGGTAAATCCTTATCTTCTTGCTCGTGATTACGCTTTGCGTTTCGTTTTCCATAGTAGGAATTGATAAACGTCGTTCTGAAGGAGATAAGGGTTTAAGTGTCGAATTGTTCGGAACAATCTGTTTCTTCCAAAAGTTCGATTCCACCTCCTGATAATTCTTTGATGAGAGGGAATCCGGTTCGGGTGATTCGTACTTCAGTGGTTGCCACAAGGAGCAATGGATTGCCGTTGAGAGCGAGTTCCAGAAAGGTTCTATATCCTCGTCTATTTTGGCTAAATCCTGATCCAATATCAGAGAGAAGTCTGGCATCAGGGTATTTGATTTATACCTAAAATAACCTTAACTAACCTATTTTGTATTTTTGGTTATTTTGGTGGTTTTTGGATATAAATTCAACTGTTCATATTGTAAAGTGAGTTTGGGTTTTTTGGCGAGAGGCACAATCGTGTCTACCGTCACTAATTTAATAAAAATGTTTTCTTCATTTTTCAGTCGAGCGACTTCTTGCACCGCGCCTTTGCCAAAGCTAAAGGCGATAATGATGCCGCAGGCTTTGCCTTGCGTTTTATCGAATAATGCTTTATCAAAGCGCCCACACGCCGCCCTGAAATTATCGACAACATTTCTGCCAATATTATCAGAACGTTTCACTTGAATAGGTACACCGTCGCTAGTTTTACCATCTATACCTTTATCGCCTCGTTGTTGGATATTGGTCAAAAGCATCCTTATAGCGCAAGGTGTCATAATCATATTTATGCAATTGCACAAGGTTGCGAAAATAAATCTTGTTGTTTTTGCAAGCGCATTTCGGTAACTTTAATGGCTTGCACGGATTGATCGATACCTATCCAGTGGCGTTTGAGTTTTTCGGCAACTGCAACGGTTGTGCCGCCACCTACAAAAGGATCAAGTACGATATCGCCCTCGTTAGAGGCGGCTAAAATAATTCGTTCTAAAAGTTTTTCGGGTTTTTGGGTGGGGTAGCCGATGCGTTCTTTGTTATTCCTAAACAGAGCGTTTATATCAGTCCAAACATCTCGCATAGCTCCCAAGTGATACCATCCCCCTTTTTGTCCACACACTCTACAGCCTTCTTCTTCAATTTTAGCTTGAAGTTTTTCTACGGCAAAAGTCCTTCCCTTTAAAGTGGGAATGTCATTTTTTTCTTTTGGTAAATTAAGCTTATTTTTCTTAGAATATTTCGCCTAAAACCAGATTAAATCATGTTTTCGACCAAACAAATTTTTACTGACTCCACCGGTGTTGTAGCCCCAAATAATTTCATTGATTAAATTTTTTTCTCCAAAAACCTTATCCAAAATATAAACACGAATATAAGCATTAGCGTGCCAATCACAATGCAGAAAAATTGATCCCGTTGATTTTAAAATACGGTGCATTTCCACCACGCGCTCTTTTAGCCACGCAATATAATGATCAATGCCACCGCTCCAACGATCTTCAAAACGGCGAATTTCGCCTTTATCACCCCAAATAACTTCGTAATTGCGATTAGAAAAAAACGGTGGTTGTCAGATAAATAAAATCCACCGATTCGCTGTCCATTTTACGTAGGATGTCTAAGTTGTAGCCTAATATCAGTTTATTCAGGTTTATCAATCTGGTGCTACTTGTCCAAAGTGGGCACCTTCCCATTTAAAAGGGTAAACAATATAATTCGTTGATTTATGACAGAACCGATTGCCAACCACAAGATATTTTATCTGATACTTTGATGACGAAAATAAACGAATATCGAGTCGAAGAGATGAGAATGGACAACGATTGCTATAAATAAAGCCATTGTACTCAGTGACTAATTCGTTTATCCGGGTAATTAGTTGTACTCAGTGACTAATTCGTTTATCCGGGTAATTAGTTGTACTCAGTGACTAATTCGTTTATCCCCGTAATTAGTTGTACTCTTTGCTTCGCCAATGTTGCGCGAGTAATGCTCCTGTCAGGTTGTGCCAAACACTAAAGAGCGCGCCCGGCAAAGCGGCAGTCGCACCAAAGTATTTGACGGCCAAAGCCGTGCCCAATCCAGAATTTTGCATCCCAACCTCAATAGCAAGAGTACGGGCGATTTGAATGTCATAACCTATCCAACGAGCAATGAAATAGCCGGCTGCCAATCCCAACAGGTTGTGCAATACCACAGCGATGACGACTGCCCAAGTCAATTGCATAAAATTATCGGCATTCAATGCCGTCACGATGGCAATGACAATCACGATACTCAGCACTGATAAAACCGGTAACACCGGTTTAACACGTTCCAAATGATGTCCAAAATAGGTATTAATCACGACACCAGCCAGCACCGGAAGCAGGACAATTTCTAAAATACTCAGCAACATCTTTAAAACCGGCACATCGACACTTTGCCCCACATAAAGCCAAGTCAAAAGGGGCGTGGCTAAAAATGCCAACAGCGTCGAAATGGCCGTCAAGGTGACAGAGAGCGCGACATTGCCTTTGCTCAGAAAACAAATCACATTAGAAGCCGTTCCGCCCGGGCAACTGCCCACCAAAATCAGCCCAGCAGCAAGCAGAGGTGGAAGGCTAAATGCCCAAGCTAACATCCAACCAAACAAGGGCATGAGCAAAAACTGCATCAAAACGCCGATAGCGATGACAGTTGGCATTTTAAGCACTCTGGCAAAATCCGCGACACGGAGCGTCATGCCCATCGTAAACATGATGACTCCCAAAAGGGGCAGTATCCACCCGGACAAAGGAGTAAACCATTGGGGAAAAATCGCTGCCAAAAGCGCGAAAAGAATCGCTAAAACAGGAAATGCGTTGATTGTAAGAGTTTGCACAATTTTTTGAAGATATCGTCGGGTGGATTCTGCTTGCGCGAAGGAGCACTACAAATGCGAATTAAGAATGAAAAATGAAAAATGTCTAATGAACAAAGAGTTATAAAATAACTTCTCAATCTAGGTTTTTATAACTCATTGATTTTTCAACCCTTAATTGGCATTACAAATTCATAAACGAGTACTCTGTCAATGTTCTATTGACGGGTAATAGGGCCAGTTTTAACTACTTGGCACTGCCAAACTAAAGTTTGGACGCATGCCAAACTAAAGTTCGGACGCCTGGTTTACGTTGCACCAATTGAGGCTTCTATTTCCAACAACGCTTGCAACGGATTAGGCGCAGCCGTCACGGGGCGGCCGATAACTAAATAATTAGCGCCCAACTTTAATGCTTGAGCCGGTGTCATTACCCGCTTTTGGTCATTTTGCGGATGGCTCGCTGGGCGGATGCCGGGTGTTACCAGTTTGAAGTCTGTGCCAACCGCTTGTCGTACTGCGGCAATTTCATGTGGTGAACACACAACTCCATCTAAGCTGCAAGCGTGAGACAAACGTGCCAAGCGCAACACGTTATCTTCCAACGTGCCGTGCAAGCCAACTCCATATAAATCAACCCTTTCTAAGCTAGTCAAAATGGTCACTGCAACCAGCAAGGGCGGCTTCGAGCATTTGTCCAAGGCTTCACGAGCAGCCAACAGCATCTTGCGTCCACCTAAGGCATGGACATTAATCATCCACACACCCAAATCAGCCGCGGCTAAACAGGCTTGTGCTACCGTGTTTGGTATATCGTGGTATTTTAAATCTAAAAAGACATCAAAGCCTTGTTCAACCATCTCTTCAACCAAGGCCGGGCCGCTACGGGTAAACAATTCTTTACCGATTTTAAAGTGGCAACGCTCTGGGCCTAAAAGTTTAGCGAGAGCTAGGGCTGGTTCTGGCTGAGCGAAGTCCAAAGCAATAATTAAGGGAGACATGGGAAATGAAAAATGAAAAAAAAATGAATTCTAGGCAAAAGTTTTTCGCTTAAAAAACTTTTGCCTAGAAATGAAAAAGCCTCGCTCGAAGGCCTATTTCCAAAATGGGGCCTCGTGTTTATATTTATAAATGACTAATTGATTTAATATGTTATTTTTATTACCTATTCGCTATTCGCCCTAAAGCTATTCATTCGCAGCCTTCGCTCGAAGCTCATGAAATTTAATTTTTCATTCTTTGTCATTCGCCGTCAATACCTTGTACTGGTTTGAGCGTGTTCCATTGCTTACAGCTTGGACACTGCCAATGTAATCTTCGGGCCGTAAATCCGCAGTGACGGCATTTGTAGGCGGGTTTGTTTTCCAATAATTGCGTCGTCATGTCCTTTAGTAATAATAAGTGTTCGCGGGTGATGCTATCCGTCTTGGACAGGGCTAAATCAAGCAAATAATCTAGGCCGCGTAACGAGGGGCGCTTGTGCATTTGTTTAACAATAAAATCGGCCGCTTGTTGTTCCCCTTGTTGCAGCTTGATCATTTTTGCCAGCACTAACATCGGCGTGACGCTGCCATAGCGTTCCAAAACATGGCGCAAATAGCGGACAAATTCATCGGGTTGTCCGATTGCTTGGTAACAGGTTTGCAAAGGCTCTATCACTTCGGTTAGATAATCAGGGTCTTGTTGCTCCACACGAGCAAACGCATAAATGGCTTGTTTTTGGTTACGCCTCTCCAACGCCAGTTGACCTTCTAGCAAACTGGCACGGAGGACACAGTTTGGATCGGTTTTTAAGGCGTTGGTAATTGCTTGTTGTGCCGCATCACCTTGTCCTTGTCGTCGATAGTCTTCGGCTTGCTCACAGTGGTATTGAGCAATGTTCGATGAAATTTTTTTGGTAAAACAACTTATTCCGAGATCGGTGTGCTTATGTTCGTTATTAGCCAAGGCCAATTGTTGCGCGGTGCGGATAGCCTTTTCCCAGTCTTGTTCTTGCTGGTAAATCGCCAATAATTGGCGCAAGGCTAATACTCGATGGGTATTGGAAGCGACAAGTTCTTGAAATAACTCTTCGGCCCTATCTAATAAACCGGCATTTTGATAATCTTGACCCAGTTCAAACAGCGCGAGGCTGCGTTGTTGAGGATGAAGGGTGGTTCTTCTGATGAGATTTTGGTGGATGCGAATCGCTCGATTGACTTCGCCGCTGCGGCGAAATAAAACGCCTAAAGCTAAATGGGTTTCAACAGTGTCGCTGTCTACCTCAATGAGTTTAATAAATACATCAATCGCTTTATCAGGATCTTCATTAAGCAGGTAATTCAAACCCTTAAAATAATCCGGGGACAAAGAAGAATTTATTGATTGAGGCCGTTTTTGATACCGTGCCGCCCACCACCCAGAAGCAGCCGCTATCGGCAACAACAACCATAACAAATCAATCATTGTATCCAGTTGATTGGGCGAGGCAAGTGTAAGTATTTAGACGATACCAAGCTCGAAAACAATCCAAGTTGGTGGTAATTGGGAATTGGTAATTGGTAATTGGTAATAACTATAAACTTTCATAAAAGTATGAAAAAACAATACAATACCTTTGAAAAATCACATAAAATAGTCATCAGTAATAGGGTAAATTGAATTATCGCGGGTTTTTACATCCCTTTTGCATTATTGCTTTGCTAAATTCCTTGCACCATTAAAAATGGGATCGGGTTTCCGCACAGCCAATTTATACTTAGCACGGTTACAAACGAAGTAACGAGCTTCGCTACGATAATTTGAACATCGTTATCTCGCTTAGGCAAATCCCAAATAATAATATACCAGTTTGCTACCCTTCAATTATTGATAAAATGGGCTCATCAAGTGCGATTGCCCCATCCAATCTGGTGGCATGTAGGGGCAATCCCACGTGCAAAGCCCCATTGATGGTATATTAATTTTTTGGAGTTGCCTTAAGCGGAGAGCCGAAGTAACGAGCGGAGCGAGATCACTTTTTACACACCCCTGCCCCTTTGTTCGGGTATTAAAGAAACTCGGTTTTTTGGCGATGAAAAGATTTATCTGAAAAACGATACAAATCCCCCATTACCCATTACCTATTACCCATTCGATGCCAAAGTTTTTTTAACAAAAACTTTGGCATCGTCCCCATTACCCCTCAGCTGTGTCCATAACCGCCGCCCATATTGACTCGATCTCGCAATTCCTTGCCCGGTTTGAAATGAGGAACGTATTTATCGGGCAGAGCCACCGCTTCGCCCGTTTTAGGATTACGTCCTTTTCGGGGAGGACGATAACGCAGAGAAAAACTCCCGAAGCCACGAATTTCTATCCGTTCCCCTTTTTCCAAAAATTGTGCCATCTGTTCTAGAATCGTTTTAACTGATAAATAAATATCTTTTTTAGGCAAGTGGGTTTGTTTTAGTGTAATCGCTTCGATCAGTTCAGACTTTGTCATATCAGTAATCAGTAATCAGTAATCAGTAATCAGTAATCAGTTATCAGTCGGTACTGACAACGGTTTTATGATAACTGATAACTGTATTTACTCTTGGTTTTCCATTTGTTCTTTAAACAAATCACCAAAAGTCGCACCAACAGCTTGTTGTGAACGGCTATAATCTTGAATGGCTGTTGCTTCTTCTTCCGAAATCAATGCCTTGATAGACAGATTTATCATGCGTTTCTTGCGGTCGATGCCAATCACCTTGGCTTCTATTTCCTCGCCTTCCTTTAAATGACGGTGGGCATCCTCAACGCGCTCACGCGCGAGTTCTTGAACCCGTAACACGCCTTCTACGCCTTCTTCCAATTGAATGGTTGCCTTGCTGGTTTCGACTTCGCTGACAACACCCTTAATGACACTACCTTTTCCATATTGAGCCACAAAATTTGAAAAGGGATCTTTATCCAATTGCTTGATACCCAAAGAAATTCTTTCTCGTTCTGCATCAACCGCTAACACGACGGCCTCAACTTCATCACCTTTCTTGTAATTGCGTACCGCCGTTTCACCAGAGGCATTCCAAGAAATATCAGATAAATGCACCAGTCCGTCAATGCCGCCCGCAAGCCCAATGAAAATACCAAAGTCTGTAATGGATTTGATATGACCCACCACTTTGTCATTTTTGTTATGGGTGGCCGCAAACTCGTCCCACGGATTGGGATGACACTGTTTGATACCCAACGAAATACGGCGACGCTCTTCATCAATGTCGAGCACCATGACTTCGAGTTCGTCCCCAATTTGCACCACTTTAGAGGGATGCACATTCTTGTTGGTCCAGTCCATTTCTGATACATGCACCAAGCCTTCTACGCCTTCTTCGATTTCTACAAAGCAACCGTAGTCGGCCAAATTGGTGACTTTACCAAACAAGTGTGCGTTTACCGGGTAACGACGCGCAATGTCGAGCCAAGGATCTTCGCCTAATTGTTTGAGGCCCAAAGAGACTCGGATACGTTCACGGTCAAATTTGAGGACTTTGACTTCGATTTCCTCGCCAATATTGACCACCTCACTCGGATGCCGGACGCGCCGCCAAGCCATATCAGTGATGTGCAGTAGACCATCCACTCCGCCTAAATCGACAAATGCACCATAATCGGTTAGGTTTTTGACCACCCCTCGCAGCACCATGCCTTCTTGCATGGTTTCCAGTAAGGCATCGCGTTCTTGGGTGTTTTCTCTTTCAACCACAGCACGGCGCGAAACGACGACATTGTTGCGCCGTTTATCAAGTTTAATGACCTTAAAATCGAGTGGTTTACCTTCCAGATAAGAAGTATCGCGCACCGGACGCACATCGACCAAGGAACCGGGTAAAAATGCGCGAATATCATTCATATTGACGGTAAAACCGCCTTTCACTTTCTCAGTAATAATACCTGTAATGGTTTCATTGGTATCATAAGCACGTTCAAGCTCGGCCCAAGCTGCTGCCCGTTTGGCCTTTTCGCGGGATAATTTTGTTTCCCCAAACCCATCTTCTACCGCTTCCAAAGCCACATCGATTTCATCACCAACCGCTACTTCCAGTTGACAATTATCATTGTAAAATTGTTCAATTGGGATAACGCCTTCCGATTTGAGGCCGGCGTTGACGATGACGACATCATGACGTACTTCCACAACCTTGCCCTTGACAATGCTGCCGGGCTTCATGTATTTTCCAGCTTGACTTTCGGCAAATAATTCAGCAAAGCTTTCGCTCATATCAGTTATCAGTTATCAGTTATCAATTATCAGTTTTCAGTTATCAGTCGTCAGTTATTCAGCATGTTCCCTGATGACTGATTACTGACAACTGACATAAGACTTAACTGATTTATAAAATCGCAAAAAAATGCGGGTTAGTTAACGATATTCACTTCCATCAGTTATCAGTTCGACGCAAATAAACTGCAAACGGTTAGGATTTGTTTTAGATTCAAAAGTGTTTTAAAAGATTTTCAGAAAAATAATTATCGAAGGCAGCCAACAGCTTGCACCAGTTGTCTGAAGAGCTTTTAAACCTAAAGGGGACTAAATAATTATCTGAATTTCTGAAAGAAAAACTTTTGCGTCGATTTTTTATGTACTGATAACGGATTAGAGTGACCCTAGCGGTACATGGTTAATGCACCACCCTTTCTAAAATACGCGCCACCACCGGTTCAATCGGTACCCCCGTCGTATCAATGACCAAAGCATCGGCCGCGGCGATCAAAGGGGCAATAGTGCGTGTGCTGTCGCGTTTGTCGCGTTCTGCTATTTCAATCAGAATGTTAGACAGCTTAGCATCTATCCCTATATCGATCAACTGTTTATAACGTCTTTGTGCGCGTTCCTCTGCACTTGCGGTTAAAAAAATTTTTATGGCCGCATCAGGAAATACCACGGTGCCCATATCTCGCCCGTCGGCCACCAAGCCGGGCGCTTGGCGAAAAGCCCGTTGTCGAGTCAACAGTGCTTGGCGCACAGTCGGTTTTGCGGCAATTAGCGAGGCTGCTGCACCGCTGCTTTCGCGGCGTAAATCAGGTGAAACATCTTGCCCTTCTAAGATGACTTGTGTCCCGCTTAAATCGGGTAGGGGGGCAAAATGGACTTCTAAATCGGTGGCTAAGGTTGCCAATGCGGTTTCATCTTCTAATGAAATTTTATGACGGTGTGCAGCTATTGCAAGTACCCGATACATGGCACCACTGTCAAGTGTGTGCCAGCCTAAATGTTTTGCTACCCTTAAGCTGACTGTTCCTTTACCGGCACCGCTGGGACCGTCTATAGCAATAACCGGAATGTTGGTATTTGTCATTAAGAATTGTGTTGATGTTTAACTAATTGAGTTTGGCTGTGCGTATCGATTGTCCCTTTTAAACAGAGGGATTGGGGGGATTGATGGCTGCGTTAATCGCTGATGATTCTTGAAAAATCGGGCAGCGTTTCGGGTTTGCCGGCCTCCATGTAGCGACTTTCCCCTTCACGGCGCGTGACATTTTCGTAAACGCCATCATCTCGCTTAACTAATTTGGTTAGACCCATATCACGAATTTCGGCGTTAGTTTTTGAGATACTGATACCAATGCGAGAAATATGTTTACGCACCGTACAATTGCAATCAGGGCATTGTGTCAGTGATTCTTCATTAATGGATTGCCTAACTTCAAATATCTTACCGCGTGTGCAGGGTTTTCCCAAATGTTCGTATTCGTAAATCGGCATAATCGTTCTCCAAATAACTTATTGGAAAAGTCGATTGGCAAAGCGTTGATAGCGCAACGCTCCCAAGTACCTTAGCAAATATTCCAGCCTTTTTAAAAGGCTATGAAAGGGGATTTACCCGTTCCCAAATATCGGATTAGATAACAATTTCATTGATAATTATTATTGACATTGTATTTAATGGAGTACAACTCTCAACAACTATGAATTTGCGTATACTACGCAAAAGTTTTTCGCGAAAATTAAGCGTAGTAGGGAGTATCAGCCCTTTATCCCCTCGCCTAATGAGAGCTTAGGGTTGTCTTTGACGTGTGAGAGTCCATTTTTTTTACTTGCAAAGGCTAACCACCTCAAGCACCCTTATGTTACTTTAAAAATAAAACAAATTCTCGGTTTAAGTTTTTTTAGATAATGTCCAGCCAATATCAATAGTTATCAATATTTTTGGGCCGACTATGCTTCACATCGTCATAAGTTGACGCTCTTAACGAGGTAATGGGTTCGAGATCCCCGCCGCTTAAGATTTTTACGGTGGCGAGCCAACCCATAGTCCCCCAGGACTCAGATGTACTCCACGAGCTTAATATCCTAAGGAGCCTGCCGTATTATTCTAGGTATAATACTAAAACGGCAAAGGATGTCACGTGTTTTGTGTACTTTTTTTGACACAAAAGCGTCTATTTTTTACCACTAGTAATTAACTCTAAAGGTTTTCTGTTGACTGCAACCTCTACCAATTACCAATTACTTTAATGTGACGGTACTGAGTTTGCTTAGTTCTACTTTGTCACATTACACCTAAGTAATTGATTTATATAGAGGGCCTATTGGGGCCATTCTTTTTAAATCAATAAGTTACATTAAATCTGACAAAGTAGAATTAGATATACGGAACGTACTTCAAAACAGTGAAAATGAAAATGTGAATAAGTGATTATACTGAAAGTACAACTTCTTTTAGGAATAAACGGATTTTTTAAGTTTAATATTTGAGTTTCCTTTTCTTCCTACATGCTAATTCAATCCCTTATTTCATTTTCACATTTTTCAAGTACGTTCCGTATATTGTAAAAATAGTTGCTTATAACTCAATTTTTCCTGTTTCATTTTTCATGAGTTTATTTATACTGAACCCTTAAGCCTTTTTGTCATGTCTCATCCCGACGATCCAGATTCTGGAGGAAACTTGAACTTGAGAACTTCTCCTGTGTCGCCCAAGATTTCTCCGATCCTAGAAATGACTTTCAGCGCAGTTTGTAACGCTGCAAAGTATAGCATGCGAATTAAGGGTTGAATTGAATCATAAAAAATCAATGACTTATAAAAAAATTAGTTATTGAAAGTGATTTTATAAGGTTTCTCAAGTTCAAGTTCAAGTTCCCTCCGTTCAAAGGGATCGTCGGGATCGTCGGGACTCGATTTTTCATTTTTCATTTGATCGCGAGATATTCGCATTTAGCAAATCCTACACTTGACTTTTTAAGTTTATATCAATTCCCGCCACTTGTGCCAAATCGACAAAATTAGGAAATGAGGTAGCGACATTGGCACAATCTCTAATAGTAATCGTCTCTTTAGCACGTAAGGCGGCTATTGTAAATGCCATTGCAATACGGTGATCACCGTGACTATTAATAATGCCACCGTGCATTTGCCCGCCTTGTATCACCATGCCTTCTGGTGTAGGCTCCGCTTCTATGCCCACGGCTTGCAAGCCATCCGCCATGACTTGAATACGATCACTTTCCTTGACGCGCAACTCTTGCGCTCCCGTCAACACTGTTTTTCCCTCGGCACATGCTGCCGCAATAAATATTACCGGAAATTCATCTATGGCTAACGGCACTTGTTCTTGAGGAATTTTAATACCATGCAATGGGCTGGCACACACACGAATATCGGCTACCGGCTCGCCGCCAACGTCGCGCTGATTGTGCAAACGAATGTCGGCACCCATTTGTCGCAAAATGTTTATGACACCGGTGCGAGTGGGATTGATACCGACATGTTTTAATAATATATCAGAGCCTTGGGCAATACTCGCGCCCACCATGAAAAATGCCGCCGAGGAAATATCGGCTGGCACGTCAATTGACATCGCTTGTAATTTGCCACCGCGTTGTAGACAGATGCGTTGCCCTTCTCGTTTAACAGTGTAGCCAAATCCGGCTAACATTCGTTCCGTGTGATCACGAGTCGGCGCTGGCTCCGTCACGCAAGTTGTACCTTCGGCATACAAACCGGCTAAAAATAAACACGATTTCAGTTGGGCACTGGCAATCGGCATGGTGTAATTTATTCCTTGCAAGCGTTGCCCACCATGTATTTTTAAGGGCGGTGTTCCTTGTTCAGTCGTTTCAATTCGTGCGCCCATCAGAGTCAATGGCTCTGTGACGCGGCGCATGGGGCGACGCGATAACGAGGCATCGCCGCCCATTTCTACCGAAAACGCTTGTCCAGCCATTAATCCTGAGAGCAACCGCATTGATGTGCCAGAGTTTCCTAAATATAAGGGCTTAGACGGCACTTGCAAGCCGTGTAATCCTACGCCCGGTATGGTGACTTGCCCGTGAGTAGGCCTGTCAATGGATACGCCCATTGCTCGAAACGCCGCCAGCGTTGCTAAGGTATCTTCACCTTCCAAAAAACCCTTGACTTGTGTAGTGCCTTCTGCTAATGCGCCTAACATAATGGCACGATGTGAAATGGATTTATCGCCGGGCATGCGAAGTGTGCCGTGTAATTTGCCGCCCGGATTGACTATAAATTGTGTCGTAGAGATATTCATTGTAAAAACCTACAAAAATGTAGGGGGATATCGCTCCGCGTATCCACCATTAATACTCAAGTTTTGTTTCGCGCCGCGAAACTGAGAGAGCTAAACCCTAACGGGTTGTGTTTTTTAATCGCAGCTTTGGCAAAAGCTAAGGCTTTTGCTTAAGCATTTACCACCTATCGGTTTGTCAAAAATAGCGTCACGTCTCATAAGTACAACGAATGACGAGGATAAACGAATTTTTCTTTCGTGTCGTTGAGTCAATTTGTTGTATTATAAATTGGTTGTACACGGTTGAATGAGCGGGTTATACCTTAAAACATAAATAAACCTCTGAATCAATTCGTTTATCCCCGTAATTAGTTGTACTTAATATTCAATGAGTTAGCAAAAACTGATAGGTGGTAAGGCTTAAGCATTGACGGTTTGACTTCCCGAATCGAAGGGTAGGGGTGTGTCAAACCGTGCTAAGTATAATCACCAAAATCACAGTTCAAACGTCGGCAACCCTTTCACAATCTCCACCGTTTTCAAACTCACCAAAACCACTTGCCCAATCAAGCGCACAATATATCGTTCGTCATTAAGGCGATTGGGATCATTTACAATGCCGCTACGTTTGTCGGCTTTAACGCGATATTGATCGATTATCCAGCCCAAGGCGGAGCGGTTGCCTAAGCGATATTCAAAAACGTCGGCGGGAATGCCAGCTATTGTCAACGAGTCGTTATAAATAATCTGCCGAGTGGAGCGGGACAATTTCATTTTTTCTACGCGCCAATCGAGTGGCATATCCGATTTTGACATCAGCTTTCATAGTTAATATGTAAATCTGCCAGTTGTTGCCCCGCTTGTGCAAAGCCCCAAAAGTTGGGCGCAAACGGAATACGGGGCAATTCGCGCTTTAAGTTGGCGGCGTATTTTTCCCGATAAGTCGGGTGATGTAGTAATCCATAGACATAATGAAAAATATCCCATTTGGTGATGGTGTTGTCTTGGTAGTGTTGGCGATAGTGGTTAAGTGCCCAGTCGGTGAGGTTTTCTTGGCGGTGGCGACTGTCTTGGTAATAAATATAAAAGGGAAAACATTGCCCATTACGTCCTCCAACGGCTACGTCTGGAATACAATTGGTGATTTGAAGAACAATTTTAGAGTGATTAGTACAACAAATTACCTGATTTTAAGTTTCAGTTGGGGTAGGCAGTATTTTTTTAAAAAGACTGCCCTCATTATTCATAAGACTCTCAAAAAATAAGTATGATTTTGTAAATGGACGATACAAAGAAATTCTAATTGTTGATAAATTCGCTTTTTGTCCACGCTTTAAAGATATTTTTAGAGTATGACTCCAACTAATCTTGGTTTCATCATAGAGAACAAAATTATCTATTTCAGCCGCTTTATCTTCTCTATGTACCCATTTCAAAACTTGTTCATTGTAAGTTGTGATGGTATTTTGCAGATTTTCAGCAAGTACATTTTGATTAAAGTTATATGCCCAAGCGTCACGGCTTGTGCCAACACCACGACTATAAGTCTTAAATATCACCGCTTCAACTTTGGCAGTCTTGGTAGTGCCTAACGGAATAAAGTCTTCAAACTCTGGATGTAAGCCTTCCGTTAACCATCTGTATTTGTTTGTTGTCTGGCTGTATGGATTGATAATCCAATTTTGAATAAGTTACCGCTTTTTCTAGCCGTTCAAATTTCTCTTGTCGTGTGGCTTTCCAATCGACTGTGCTATAAAAAATCTGAGTCTTTTCTTCAGATGGTTTCTTTATAAAAAAAGCGACTGAAATCCCCACCATTGCTGCAAGTCCAAATACAGTATGCTTTTCACCTATCGGGATGCCAGCGCGCATAGAGTATTTTCTAATATTTCCTTTTAAATCAATAATATCTCTTTTTGAGAACGCTTGTGCCAAGTGCTTACGCATTCCATCAAAAGCAATGCTATCTAAAAAACGGTTATTGGTGACAAACGCTACAATGCCATTGCCTTTCTCTTGAAGTAGATGAGTTGCCCAGCAAATGGCTTTTACATACGGATCAGAAAGGGCATTTTTATTGGTGGCTTTGGAGTCTTTGGCATAAGTTTCCGCTACCCTTTTGTCGACAATTTCATATTTGCGGTTGTTGTAGTTTTCATTTAGCTGCCCGGCGTTATAGGGCGGATTGCTGATGATAACAAAAGTTTGCTTTTGGCGAGTGACGCGCTCGCGGTTTTCGGTGGTAAACAGTGTCGCACGGGGATAAACGAATTAGCCGCTCCGCTACCTAGTACAACGAATTACGCGGATAAACGAATTAGCCGCCGCTACCTAGTACAACGAATTACGCGGATAAACGAATTAACTGCCGCTACCTAGTACAACGACACAAGCGTGGAGAAACGAATTAGCCGCTCCGCTACCTAGTACAACGAATTACGCGGATAAACGAATTAGCCGCCGCTACCTAGTACAACGAATGACGGGGATAAACGAATTAGTCTTTCTCATCATAAGGAACAAGTGAGTTAAATTTTATTTTGAGGAGATCGATATTCGTTTATACCCATCATTATTAATTCGTTTAGGAGCAATATTCGTTTAGGAGCAATATTCGTTTAGGAGCAATATTCGTTGTACTCTCATAAGGAACGAGTGGGTTGATTTTGATTTTGAGGATATCGATATTCGTTTATACCCATCATTTCGTTTATACCCATCATTATTAATTCGTTTAGGAGCAATATTCGTTGTACTCTCATAAGGAACGAGTGGGTTAATTTTGATTTTGAGAATATCGATATTCGTTTATACCCATCATTTCGTTTATACCCATCATTATTAATTCGTTTATCCGCAATATTCGTTTAGGAGCAATATTCGTTTATCCGCGTAATTCGTTGTACTCTCATTCGATATTCGTTTATACCCATCATTATTAATTCGTTTATCCGCGCTTGTGTCGTTGTACTCTACTAGGTAGGCAGTGTCGTTGTACGATGATAGAAACGTGGTACCCATTTTGACAAACTGATAGGTGGTAAGAGCGGAAGCTTGGTATTCCAGCGTACAAAGCTGAAGCTTTGTACTCCAAGGATCGTTCCTGCGTACAAAGCTCAACCATTAAATTGATCGCGGGCTGTTTTGGCGCGGGTGAAAATGTTTTCAATGCGTTGGCTGTCGCCTTGCTGAATGGCTTCGGCAAGTTGTGCCAGATCAGTACTAAATTCTCCCAAGACTTGAAGAATCGCGTCGCGGTTGGCGAGACAGATGTCATGCCACATACGCGGATCGCTTGAGGCAATACGAGTGAAGTCCCGAAATCCGCCGGCCGCAAATCGAAAGATTTCTGTCCGAGTTTCCATGTTTGCCAAAGTCTCCACTAGACTATAGGCTAAGACATGTGGCAAATGACTGGTAGCGGCTAATACTTTGTCGTGATGCTCCACGGACATATCTACCACTTCTGCCTTCGTTGTTTTCCACATCGTCGTCACTTTGGCGTGTGCTTGTGAATCCGTTTCTGGTAATGGGGTAAGTATGACGCGGCGGTTTTCAAACAATTCTGCAAACGAGGCGGCAACGCCGCTTTTTTCGGTGCCAGCGATAGGATGTCCGGGGACAAAACGGGGTAGATGTTCACCTAAATGTTGTCGAGCGTCTGCGACAACGGTGGCTTTGGCACTGCCAACATCAGTAATAATCGCTTGCGGGAACAAGGCCTCACGTATGGTTGCAAACATGGAAGCCATTGTGCCCAAAGGCACTGCCACAACAACCATGTCAGCGTTTTTGACGGCGCTGGCGGGATTTGTGTCATAACGATCTATGACACCCAGATCAATGGCATGTTGTAAATTGGCGGTATTGCGTCCACAGCCGACGACTTCGCCACACGCGCCCACTCGTTTGAGGGCACGGACGAGAGAGCCGCCGATCAGGCCGACACCGATAATGGAAAGACGTTGAATTAGCATGTTTTTCAGTTATCAGTGATCAGTGATCAGTTATCAGTTTTCAGTGATCAGTTTCCAGTGATCAGTTTTCAGTTGTTTCACTGCTCACAGAAAATGATCACTGCTCACTAAAAAACTGATCACTGTTCACTGAGAAACTGATCACTGTTCACTGAAATACGTGTCTTTTTGAGGATAGTAAAGAGTATTTTTCCGAGCTCATCAGCATCGGGAAAGATACTGTTATACTGCAAACGGCTAGAATTTGAACTTTTCTTACAAGCTAAAAATCCGATGTCTCAAAGACATCGGATTTTTTAAAAGCTAAACACTCTTTGTAGGCAATAGATATTTTCGCCGAAAAGTCAGCTTTTGAGATTGCGCCATTAGCTTCGGCTATGTTGGCGCCTATTGAAGTACCGCTTCTCAGCAGTTGTTTGGACAAAACAAATTCGTTCTGTTTTTTGGTTAAATACCGATAAGCATTCACTATACGGATAGCGAATTTCAAAGCTTTTCCATATAGGTTATTGTTTTTAATGTCAGAAAAATAATCCAGAATTTTCAGTGAGAAGTTTAAGTGATCAGTTTATCAGTTATCAGTTATCAGTTATCAGTTATCTGTTTTTCAGTGAAAAGTGTAAAGTTTATCAATGATCAGTTTATCAATGATCAGTTTATCAATGATCAGTTTATCAATGATCAGTTTATCACTGATAAGTTTATCACTGAACAGTTTATCACTGATAAGTTTATCAGTGAATTTATCAGTGATAGTTAATAATTTATAACTGATCGATAAATCGTAACTGATAAATAATAACTAATAACTGATAACTGAACACTGATAACTGAACACTGATAACTGAATAACTGATAACTGAATAACTGATAACTGAATAACTGATAACTGAATAACTGATCACTGATCACTGTTCACTGTTTACTGATCACTGAATTAGCCCACTCACGTACTAAGCGCTCCCCTTGAGTCAGTTGTTCGACAGTTAACTCATTCACCAATAATTCGCGTCCCTTTATGGCTTCATTATTTCCTTGTTCTGCTGCCAACGATACCCACTGATAAGCCAATACCCTATCTTTCTCTACGCCGTCGCCTTTGTAGTACATCATGCTAAGGTTGTTTTGTGCATCTGCTAATCCTTGCTCGGCCGCTTTGCGAGTCCAACGGGCTGCCTCGTCAAAATTCTGTTCAATGCCTTTGCCTTCATAGTACAATTTTCCTAGCCCGTTTTGCGCCGGGGCATATTCTTGTGTGGCCGCTTTGCGAAACCATTGCTCTGCTTGGCTGAAGTCTTGAGAGATACCTTCTCCTTTGTAGTACATTAATCCTAAGTAATACTGTGCCTCGGCATCGTTTTGTGCAGCCGCGTTGTGAAGCCACTGTTCTGCTTGGCTGAAGTCTTGAGAGACACCTTCACCTTTGTAGTACATCAATCCTAAGTAATGCTGTGCTTGGGCATCGTTTTGCTCCGCAGCCTTGCGAAACCAGTGTGCGGCCTGAACCAAATCTCTCGCTAAGCTTTCGCCTTTATAGTACAGTTGTCCGAGGACTTTTTGTGCCTTCACGTCTCCTTTTTCGGCCTTTTCCCGAAATCCTTGTAGTGCTTGGTTAAAATATTGAGAAGCGCTTTCGTTGTTGAGGCTTAGATGCCCTAAGGTAGATAAAGCCTTCGCGTCTCCTTGCTCGGCCGCTTTGCGATACCATTGCACGGCTTGGGCAATATCCCGAGAGATTCCTTTGCCAGTGTGATACATCTGCGCGAGGTTGTATTGCGCGTTAGCCAATCCTTGTTTGGCCGCTTTGCGAAACCAGTAAACCGCTTGGGCAAAATCTTGAGTAACGCCTTTGCCTTGATAGTACATGAATCCTAAGTTGTTTTGCGCTACATGTAGTCCCATATCGGCCGCTTTTTGATACCAACGTGCAGCCCGCCTAAACTTCCCTTTGTCGTGGTAGTCTTTGGCTTGCTTGAAAATTTGTTTGGCATCTTTGTCTGCAAAGTGAGTTTCTCTGTTCGTTGTAGTAGTTGGTTGAGGGAAGACTTCTGGCGTTGAGCTGCATCCAGCGAGCCATAACGCAGAAACAGTCAATAAAAATAATGCTTTATATAACATATAGCCTTTGTCTTATAGTTTGTTGGTAATCAGTAATCGGTATTCGGTAATCGGTAATCGGTAATTATCAATATACTCAACGTGGGCATAAGGCGAGATTTTTATGACGGGTTAATATATAAGGCGTATTATTAAAGCCAGGGGCGTTGCCCCTGGCTTTCTAGGGGCGTTGCTTTCTAGGTAGTTACACTGGCTGTATTAATCTCGCCCCGTTGGGGCTTGTTTTTCAAAAAGTTTGTTCCCATCTTGAGTATAAATCCTCCAATAAGTCGCTAAAGCGACTACTACGAACAATACTACTACGAACAATACTACTACGAACAATACTACTACGAACAATACTACTACGAACAAGATATCCTCCTATTGTTACAATTACCTATTACCTATTACTTATTACCTATTACTATTACCTATTACCAAAATGAATTATTAATTAAATTGGCGTAGAAACCGTAAGTCGTTTTCAAAAAACAAGCGGATGTCGTTGACACCATAGTACAGCATGGCTAAACGCTCTACGCCCATGCCAAAGGCAAAGCCGGTGTATTGTTCGTTATCCACTCCCACGTCATTAAATACGTTGGGGTGAACCATGCCACAGCCTAGCACTTCTAGCCAGCCGCTTTGTTTGCACACGCGACAACCGACTCCGCCACAAGCGACACATTGTACATCAACTTCGGCTGAGGGTTCAGTAAAGGGAAAGTAGGATGGGCGAAAGCGCACTTGTAAATCGCGCTCAAAAAATTGTTTGAGAAAGTCGTCTAAAATCCCTTTGAGTTCTGCAAAGCTGACATCGGTATCTACCATCAAGCCTTCGACTTGATGAAACATGGGTGTGTGTGTTAAGTCGGAGTCGCAGCGATAGACGCGCCCGGGGGCGATAATTTTGAGCGGCGGTTGCCGCTCTTTCATGACTCGAATTTGCACTGGCGACGTATGAGTTCGCAAAAGGGTGTGTTCGTCAAAGTAAAAAGTATCGTGCATCGCCCGTGCAGGGTGGTGGGCCGGAATGTTGAGGGCCTCAAAATTATGATAGTTGTCTTCAACTTCGGGGCCTTCTTCGACAGTAAATCCGACTTGTGCAAATAATTTTTCAATGCGTTGCGAGATTTGTGTGACGGGGTGCAACCCGCCTTTGGGTTGTCCGCGCCCTGGCAAGGTGACATCAATGCGCTCGGTGGCGAGTTGTGCCTCTAACTTGGCCGCTTGTAAGGCCTTGCTCCGTGTTTCTATGGCTTGTTGGAGCGTTTTTTTGGCCTCGTTAATCGCTTTGCCGGCTTGGGGGCGTTGCTCAGGGGGTAATTTGCCGAGTTGTTTGAGTTGATCGGTAAGTACCCCCTTTTTGCCTAAAAAGTGGACGCGCAGTTGATCGAGGACGGCTAAGTCGGGAGCGTTGTGAATGTCTTGTTGTGCTTGGTTAATAAGTTGTGGGAGTTCTTGCATTTTTTTTACCGCTGATGGGTTTGTAGTAGTTGCTTTAGCAACTACAAATGGGTTAGTAGTAGTAGTTATAAAAGCCACTACAAATGGGTTTGTTGTAGTTGCAAAAGCCACTACAAATGGGTTTGTTGTAGTAGTTGCTTTATACGGAACGTACTTCAAATCATAACTACAAGGATTGTATATAATAAGGGATTTTAGAAACGAGCCTAAAATCACGTCAGTCAACTTTTTCTTCTCAAAAGTATTTGCTTTGGGAATAGCTTTCTTCGGAACGATTTTATTTTCCAAGGAAAGCTAAAATTTTATCGAATTTGTTCATTATCTTATCTAAGCGAAGAAATCATTTTTTATAACAATCCTTGGGCGTTTGGGCGCACGAAAAAACTTGAGCATCAAGTAAAAGGCGCTTTCAAAACATTTAAATAATGTAAGGCCTTTATCGGCCCTTCCTATACTGATAGTACAACGGATACGCGAAATAAACGGATTTTTTATCGGCTTTGATAAGGATTGAAAGTTAATAAAAAGACACCAAACGGGTCAATTTTTATTTTCACCCGCATCTGTACATTCCGTATAAAAGGCGCTTTCAAAACATTTAAATAATGTAAGGCCTTTATCGGCCCTTCCTATACTGATAGTACAACGGATACGCGAAATAAACGGATTTTGGTAATGGTGCAATGTGGGTGATATTCTAAAAAGTTGTGTCATGTCGAACGAAGCTCTCAATATGGCCGTCCATAAGATTTCTCGCTTTGCTCGATATGACAAATATCACCCACATTTCAGGACTACCCTGATTTTTTATCTGCTTCATTTTCGGATTGAAAGTCAATAAAAATAACCAAACAGGTCAATTTTTATTTTCACCCGCATATGTACATTCCGTATAAAAGGCGCTTTCAAAACATTTAAATAATGTAAGGCCTTTATAGGCCCTTCCTGGGGTGGTGAAAAGGAGGTTCCAACGGGTTCTAAAACTTGCTCCAATTTTTATTCCGCCTTTTTTAATGATTTAAAAACAATAACTTATTGATTAGCTTTTCATTAACAATTAACAATTCACTATTCACTATTCACAATTTTCACCACCCCAGGCCCTTCCCTAAAAGGCTCTCAAAAGAAGGTGAACGGGTACTGAGTCCCTTTTCTATTCGTCAATGATTGCTACGGCGCGTGTCCAACCCGCAGAAGCGCCTTTTATTTTGACAGGAAAGCAACAGACGGTAAATCCAGTGGCAGGTAACACTTCTAAATTATGTAGCTTTTCTAAATGACAGTATTCCATGTCCTTGCCAACTTTATGACCTTCCCAAATTAAACTGGCATCACCCGTTTCCTCATATTTTTTCTTGGTATGAACAAAAGGGGCATCCCAACTCCACGCATCAGTGCCCGTTAATTTAACGCCATGCTTCGTCAAGTAAAGTGTGGCTTCCCGTCCCATCCCACAGCCAGAGGCCACATAATCATCATGTCCATAGCGCTCACCGGCGCGTGTATTCACAAGGACGATTTCAAGTGGTTTTAAGGTGTGCTGTATACGATTCAGTTCAGCTTTGACATCCTCGGCAGTCACAACATAGCCATCGGGGAAGTGTCTGAAATCTAACTTGACACCACTTTGAAAACACCATTCAAGGGGAACTTCATCTATACTTATCGCTCGCTCACCTTGGTTGGTGGTTGAGTGAAAATGATAAGGGGCATCAAGGTGTGTGCCGTTATGAGTAATCAAGCTGATTTTTTCAACAGCCCAGGCTTCACCGTCTGGAAGATCATCCTTAGTCAGCCCCGGAAAAAAAAAGCACGAAGATCGTCAACGGATTGATGATGATTGATGTATTCAATATGAGGCCTCATGATAGGCGGATCAGAAAGAATATCATTTTCTAATGTGATTGAAATATCTATAAATTTTTTACTCATAGTGATTGTTTCTTGGTTGAACGATGGGCTTTAAAACGTAGGTGTTTCAACAAATGAAATATGCTTAGCACCGTTACAAACACATCCCCTAACCCCTTCGATTCGGCTTACCTTTACCCACAAGCTTATGTAATCATTAATGGTTAATCATTACATAAGCTAATTAATTCAATCACTTATTTTACAATGACTCATTCATTAAGCACTCACACTTAACGAAAAAAAAAAATTTTCAATAACATACCTACTTGTGGGTAAAGATTATCAATTCGGGGAGTCAAACTGGGGTGTTAAATTTGAGATATTTCTGCGGCTTTTTTTTTCAATCGATGTGTCTGTCCTTGTCAAAAGTTCGTGTTGGTTTGCACCCAGCGGGCAATACGATTTAAGTAGGATGTGTCCCACTTGTCCAAGTAGCAAGTTTTTATCGATAGGGCCATCAATCATTCGCCAACTTGGCCCTAAAACCGCTAGGTTTTAGACACCTTGGGCTTAAAAAAACTGGAGCAACGATTGGACTCCTGCCAAACTCAAGTTTGGACTCCGGACTTCTTGGATGTTTCAAGGGCCTTCAATCAACCTGGCCCTAAAAAAACCGCTGCCATTTGCACCTTGGTTTTTTATGGTAAGCCATTATACTTTGCACAAATTGCGCTTTTGTCATTTCGGTTTCGGTTTCGGTTTCTTTGATCGGAGAAATCTTGAGAAATCTTGAGAAATCTTGAAAAATCTTGCTTCCATGGCCCCATTGTTAGAGCGAAGTGAGACATGACAAAAAACTTCTTCGATGACGGTGTCTAGTATAAAAAAAGCTATTAACATCAATTTGAAAACCGGACCCTCAAATGAAACCTTCCTTATGAGCGGCAAGACAACTCAAAGTCTGTAGATAAGTGGGACACACCGTATATCACCTTTTGCAGTACGGGATGCCCATGTTGCTGGTAGTGCATAAGTGCCTCCACTGCCTGCTTGTCTTCCATCTTACCAAGGGCTTGTGCGGCCTTGACTGCCACACCGATATAGGCATCCTCAAGCAAATGGATAAGGGGCATCACAGTAGCAGGATTTTTTCCAAGGGCATCAGCCGCCAACCCACGAATTTCAGGCTCTTTATCCTCTAGGGCTTTGATGAGGGGTTCCACTACTTCGGGGGTTGCTAATTCGCCCAAGGCCTGTACGGCACATTTGCGTGTATAGGAATTTTCCTCTTTAAGTGCCTTTAAGATCACTTTTAAAACAGGCTGGTTGACATGTCCCATTTTACCAAGCGCAAGAATAGCCGTGTGCTGGGGTGATAAAAATTGTGAATTGTGAATTGTGAATTGTGTGAACCGAAGGTCAGCGGAGCTAATTGTGACGTAAACGAATTAAAAACTAATTCATAACTTATTGTTTTTCATAGGGCGGAATAAAAATGGGGAAAATTATCTCGATGCCTTTTAGAGTCTTTTTATCAGCCCAGCCGTGTGCTGATTGCGTTTGTCAGTGTTGTTGGTAAACGCTATCATGGGTTTTACCGCCCGGTGATCTTTGAGTTTACCTAAAGCTTCCAACGCGACATATTGTACATGCGAATTAAGGGTTAAATTGAATATTATAAAATCAATAACTTATAAAAACATCTTCATTGACAGTAATTTTATAAGTCTTTTTCAGGCTAAAGTTTCGCGGAGCGAAACTTTAGCCTGAAATTCTACATTTTTCATTTTTAATTCTTAATTCGCATTGTACGTGTTCCGAGGAATCCTTTAGTGCTTTGAGCAATGGTTTTACCGCACGAGAATCACCCATTTTTCCCAAAGAGGCCGCGGCCTCACAACGAGTGTGCCAATATTTATCCTTCAACGCACGGATGAGAGGTTCTACCGCCTTGGGGTGACGTAGATTACCCAAAGCCGTTGCAGCATGCCAACGCACCACATCCATTTCATCTTCCAATCGCCGCAGAAGTGGTTCAAGGGCTTCTTGTGTATCTCCTTTGTTTAAAATATTACCAAGCGCCGCTGCCGACTGGCAACGTACCTCCCAACTTGAGTCTTCAAGGGTATCGAGCAAATCCCTTATGGCCTCTCTCACTTTTAATTGCCCCAGCACAAAGGCGACAGAAGAACGCAATTTGCTGTTTATACGACGATTTATCAATGCAGACAATAAGTAGGGTACCGCATGGGCATCGCGGCAATCTGTCAGTGCATCGGCAACTGTCTCAATAACATCAATAACATCAATAACGGGTTCTGGTTCATTGGGAAAATACCATTTGAGTAATTCCTTTTCTAGCTCTGGGAACTCCAACAACATGATTGCTTTGTTTATTTCTTCAGCCTGCTCTTGCCGATACAATACGGAACGATATTGCTTGTCAATACTTTCAACCTTAATTTTGTCTTCTTCAAGTTCTCCTTCTTTATTAATATAATAGGCATCATTTGCATAGCAATCAGCAATGGATGACATCATATCTGTCAGGCTATCGTATTGTTGCTCAGCGCCTTCTTCTAGAAAAAATGAGAGTATAGGAGAGCGCCTCAGTTCCTTCGGTTCACAGTGCGCGATGTAGTAATGCCTTGCATCTAATTGAAAAATGGGTAACCGGTAAGGGTGATAAAGTAGCCCTTCCTCTTCATCCCGTTTTAATAAGTCTTCTGGTTTTTCCAAGCCCTGATTATCCAACTCTGTTTCTAAATCTCTCTGGTAGACATCAACCGCTTTTTGCAAAGAAAGAAATCTGTAATAGGGCAAAAAGCTTTCACTCGCATCAATACCATTATGCCATTGATATAAAAAGACTAATTCACGGGGGAGCCTAAAGGGAAGGTTTTTGGTTATCTCTTGGATTTGCACTTCTGCTAAGCCGGGCGCAAAGCCTGCGATCATCGGCAGGTTAAGGCTAATGCAATAAGCCATAATTTGGTCTAATGCTTTGATTAAATGTTCCATTTTTTATCTTTATAAGTTTGTAGTCGTTGCAAAAGCCACTAACTCTAAATGGGTTTGTAGTCGTTGCTTTAGCCACGGCGAGCATCTACTACAAACAACAATCGACTTTCACTTGGAGCAGTAATAGGGAAAATCATAACTACAAGGATTGTATATAATAAGGGATTTTAGAAACGAGCATCAAATCACGTCAGTCAACCTTCTCAAAAGTATTTGCTGATTGAATAGCTTTCTTAAAACGAGCATGATTTTCCAAGGAAAGCTAAAATTTTATCGAATTTGTTCATTATCTTATCTAAGCGAAGAAATCCTTTTTTATATACAATCCTTGTAGTTATTGCTGATAGGTGGTAAATTTGCGTTACCATTTATGGCGAAAGCGTATTTGGAGTCAGAGAAACCAAGTTTCATCCTTACCTTGGCCTTCTTAAATTGCGGGGTTTTAAAAACCCCGCTGGTCTATTTTAAAAACCCCGTAGGCATAAGGTTTTAGGATAGGCTCTAAGTGCCTTTATAACTCAAAACCGGGCGCAATTTTCGGACAATACGAACCAGTTCTCGTTGCGCTCGCATCACGGTATGGATGTCTTTATAGGCCAAAGGCGTTTCTTCGCGCAACTGCTTTTCTAGCCGATGATCAAACCAAATGCAGGTCATTTGTTGACGCAATTGCTTGATTGTAAACGTCTTTCGTGCCTCATAGCGACTCATGGCACGTCCGGCCCCATGTGAACTGGAACGCAGGGCTGACTCACAGCCTCGGCCTTCAACATGAAAGCTTGAGGTGCCCATTGATCCAGGTATAATGCCTACTTCTCCATTGGCCGCTGAGACAGCCCCTTTGCGGTGAACCCAGTAGCTTTCTCCAAAATGTTTCTCCCGCTTAACATGATTGTGATGACAGGCCATCATTGAAGACAAGTCAGCCGAAACACCAAAAAATTCTTCCATCAGCACAATAACCGCCTCTATGATCGCTTTCCGACTTAAATCAGCATAAGCATAAGCCCAGTCTATATCCTGTAGGTAAGCTTGTCCCATTTCGCTGATCGCATGGAGGAATAATAATCCCGTATTTGCCGTTGCGGCCTGCCGTAAATGGTGATTTGTGATAGATTGTCCGATAGCACGAGAACCACTATGAACCATCAACCACAACTCATTTTGTGTACTACACTGGAACTCAAGAAAGTGGTTACCACGTCCCAAGGTTGCAAACTGAACGCGAGCATCGCGCCGCTTGAGCTTTTCCAATTGGGGATCACTTAAGGGTGCCTCCTGTAGCGCGTCTGGCAACGAATCAACCATCGTTAACTTGGGATGGCGGTTGGTTGGCACCAGTTTGCCAAGGCCGTTGAGTAAGCGGGCTGCGGCCTTTTCCTCTTTGAGGATATCCGCCTGGCACTGGAAACAGATCGCCGTCATGCCACAACCTATATCATTGCCCACGGCTTGCGGATATAAGCGCGACTGAGTCGCAACGACAGTGCCAATGCAAACATCTTTAGCTAAGTGTACATCGGGCATCACCGCGATATGGTAAACATCTTCTGTTTTCGCCAGTCGCTCCAATGCCGAGGCAACCTCTTGCTTTAACGGCTCAGCCAACCACATCTTGACAGAAGCTTTGTTCATCGCGGCACCCCCATAGAAGCTATGAACCGAAATGAAAGCTGAGGCGCTCGTTTGCGAGTGATGGCTGTTGCGATGGCCGAGCGTAATCGCCCCCCGGCTCGCTGGAGTGCTTCCAACACTTCATTCTCATCTAATGAAACGGTTGTTGAAGTTGGTTCTACAATTACTAACAGGTGTGAACTATCGGGAGCCGGTTCAACGGCGCTGACGATTAATTCGCGTAACAACGGTTCAACCGACTCGCCAGCCATGACAAGATTCAGCGTTTTTTCTGCTTGTTTGCAGACTTGGTAAGTTTTGCGGTTTTTCTGGCATATGGCTTGCTTGTGAACAACCGTTCGAGGATCGATACCATCTTCAGGGCCGACTTCCGCACACAAAGAGGCCACTTCTTTTAGCCATTGTTTTCTGGATTTCATCTTGATACTCTCACCATGCCAAACTCAATCCAATCGGCGCAACAATACTGCCCACCGATCCGAACAGTCGGCAAACTGATAAGGGAAGTGATGTGAGAGCCTAGCCGATGGCTGCCAGAGATGAATGATTGACCGCTCTAGTGGTTAAAAACCTCCGATTCTTGGCATTACTTGGAGGTTTGCTCCACGGATTTTTCTGAACAACTGCGGCAAGGCTCAAAGTCAATGAGTAAGTTCAATGAGTCAATGACAAGCATAGTCGGTCTCCTTTTGGATGAAGTTAGGGAAAAAAAATATTTAGCAAGTGTTGGGTGGGTATACTCAGCACTGCTAAAAGTGATCTGAGATCAAAGCTCAAGTTTTAATGGTGTTAAGTATAAATTTCCTAAGAGCGTGTTTTAAAAGCATTCGGTATCAGCCTCAATGCCATATCGTAACGCCTTAGAATAAATTCTAAGGCTTAAAGCTAAAGTACCCTAAAGGGCACTATTAGTAGTAGGCTTTAGCCTACTTAAGCTTTTAGCCTCAGAATTTATTCTGAGGCTTAATGGCATTGGTCTCAAGCCTAGGGTGTTAAATCTGTTGCCAAATGCTCAAGTTTTTTCATCCTAATTCCATGTCATTTTTCGCTATGCGAGAAATCTTTTTCCACACGTCACTTTTAATATTTCTCCGTTGAGTCGAAATGACAAAAGAGAATATTTCTCCGTTGAGTCGAAATGACAAAAGAGAATATTTCTCCGTTGAGTCGAAATGACAAAAGAGAATATTTCTCCGTTGAGTCGAAATGACAAAACCGAAGATTTCTCCGTTGAGTCGAAATGACAAAACCTCTTAGGATCGAAGAAAAATTAATTTTCCCAAAATAGGTATAGTGCCCTTTAGGGTACTTTAGCTTTTAGATGGCGGAAGTTATTTTTTAGCCGATCCTTAAAGAGAAGATTTCTCCCTTGAGTAGAAATGACAAAACGTCTTTTTAAAAGTGAAAAAAAGTGGCACTTGACTGGCTCAAATTGAACACCCCAGTATCAGCCTTCATGCTATAGAAATTGTTTTTCACAGATACCATCTCTCAAAGGGATGGTATCTGTTCCATCGTGCGATTTTGCTTTTCACAATGAGCTACCCTACCCCAAGCGACAGAAAAACTAAAAACAGAAATATACCGGCCATCGTGCCCGCTATAAGGCCACCTGCCATTCCCCAGAAAGTTGCCATAATTGACCATCCAGAAATCATACCCAACCGCATTGTCCCAAAAAAAGCGCCCACTAGGGCGGGATACATAACTAGCCCACGTTTGTGCTTAATTGCCATGATTAGCACGAAAATAGAAACTATAAATCCTACCCAAAGAAAATACTTCTTTTTTTCATATAGCATAATATATGAACGCAAGGGTGCTAATTTCAACGCTTTGTCATTGGGAGATGATTCTCCCACTTTGGCAAAAACAATATTGTTTGAATCGGTGGCAAGTGGAGAGTCCTCTTTAAAATTGTTGTTAACATATCGCCCTTCATAGCCACTCACTTTGCCAGTTTCAAGAAGTTCTGCTTTTTGGGCTTTTGTCCATTCAAGAGTGCCGCTATGTCCAAGACTCACCAGTTTTTGTTCTTGTGCCCATGCCTTATCGACGGCTTGGTTTTGGTATTGCTTCATGCGTTCTTCCTGCGAGGTACAGGAATAAAGCACCAGAATTGACAACATGAGTCCAATAAGTGGATGAAATTTGAGAGTGTTCATAATTAAGTGATTGGCGTTGTAAATGAAAATATTTGGAGGGATCAAAACGATTTATTCGGTAAGCCAAACTTCTTCGGTAAGCCCTAGGATTGTTCTGAACAAGTCTACATCGTTCAAAGAATCAAGTCTAACATTTAACGCACCTCCAAACCCTAGTGCAGTAAAGCGGAAATAGAAAGACCACCTTAGCCAACTAAAAGCTAAAGTAGGCTAAAGCCTACTAATACCAATTCTGGATTGAAACACTTGTTATGGTGTCGGTGGATCGCGTCGCGTAATTTGCCCCTAGCCATTTTAAAAACCTGAAATTCAATTTTAAATTGGTATAACCCTCTTCTCTTGCAGTACCCTTTAGGGTACTTAAGCTTTTAGACAACGGCTTTAGCCGTTGGCGTTGGGGTGGTATCGAAACTTCCGCTTTACTGTACTAGTACTTTGTGAATGTTCTATTGACGGGTAACTTGGCATTGCCAAACCTGCCAAACTAAAGTTTGGACGACTGCCAAACGTTAGTTTGGACTCCTAGTCAAATTGGTCAACTATTCGGTGCGCTCACTCAACTTACCATACCATTCTTTGGCATTTTAGTCCCGCTTTCCACCACCAATGAATGATGAAACAAGGGTTAAGCCGGTTTCTGTTTTCCCACCCCCTTCTGATCCCTCTTTTTGTTTATTTTCTTCAGTATTTTTTTCGCTTTTATCAAGAAGAATTTCTACAACTTTTAACCTTAAATCCCTTATTTCAGGCACATCTAAATTCCCCAAACAGACAATTCTCAGTTTTCTTAGGTGGATACTTTCATCATTCAGTTTTTCAATGTAGGGTTGAATTGATTTGGCATGCTTCAACCATGTAATTCCCGTGGTAAGTCCAATAACTCCAACCGATGCCATACTAGAAAAAGCAATAAACCCTAAGTTGGGTAGTTCACTATTGCCAACCATAAAAAACAGGTAAGTCCATGAGATTCCAGGAATAATTAGAGACAATACCGTAAAGACTCTTGCATAGAATTCCCTTTTATTCATCATCCTCGTGTGTGAATATATTTGAGAACGGAGCTCTTTTTCTAACTTAAATAATAAGTTTTCTATGGAAGTGTCATCTTCTTCAGTCACTACTAAGAAATCAGGTTTGCTTTCTTTATTTTCTCTCCTATCGGTAAACATTTTAAAAACAGAGCCTATAAATAAGATGGAAATAAGGGTGTATAAGATAACCATGAGATATGAAATATTGTTCTGTGAAACAAATATCTCATTAAACCGAACCCCGCCCATCATCTCAGCCATGATGAAAAAAATGACACATGAGAGCGCTGCAAAAAAGTATTTCCAAGAAATGGAACTTTTTAAAGGACTTTTTGACATATTATTCTTCGTTGCTTATTTTATTGCATACGGTTGAGATTTGGACTAAAAACACCCCCACCTACCCCTTTCAAGACTTACCTTTACCCACAAGTCTTGTCAATCACTTAATTTCCAATGAGTCATTCATTAAGCACTCACACTTAACGCAAAAAAAAATATTCTTTTTAATAACATACCTACTTGCGGGTAAAGATTAGTCTCAAGAGGGGAATGGACACACCCCCAGCCTAGTACTCTGTCAATGTTCTATTGACGGGTAACTTGGCACTGCCAAACTAAAGTTTGGACTCCTGCCAAACTAAAGTTTGGACTCCTGCCAAACTAAAGTTTGGACTCCTGCCAAACTAAAGTTTGGACGAATTTAAGACGTATTTTACCCGTCAAAACAATGTTGACAGACTACTAGTGCAGTAAAGCGGAAATACCCATACCATTTATAAATCAGATTTTAGGGAAAAATCGGATTTCTAAAACCTATCTGATGCCCAAAGCTGAAGCTTTGGACTCCAAAAAAGACGTGCCCAAAGCTGAGGCTTATCCAATACATTTTATAACTTAATTACTGCCCCCCCGTAGGCTTTGGAACTTTTGGTGGGGGATTTGCTGTCTCCTCCGTAGGCTTTGGAACTTTTGGTGGGGGGTTTGCTGTCCCCACCGTAGGCTTTGGAGCCGTTGGAGGCGGATTTGCGGTTCCCCCCGTAGGCTTTGGAGCCGTTGGGGGCGGATTTGCGGTACCACCTTTTGGCAAAGGGGGGCTAGGGGGGATTTCTAAAAGTTTATCCACCGTCTTCACCATCGTCATCATCTCACTTTGGTGCTGCTTTATGATCTCACTTTGGTGCAGCGGATCAAAAAAATCGAGTTGGCTTTCATCTATCTGAGCCTGTTTATCCGCAATAATAGTAATCTTTTTGGCTTCAGTTAGGCTGAGCCCATAAACGGAACGAAGCATTCGTATGCAGGTGAAGTAGTCTAACCGAAGTTTTTGGGCTTCGAGATAAGCTGCTTCTGATGAGTCGCCTTCGGACTTGAGAAATTTGAAGTACTTCAAATCATCTTTCATGATTCTACCTTGATGATTTTGGAATAACAGGTTTCGGTGCCGTCGTTACCTAGTTTATCAGGAATGGCAACTTCTTTCGTTTGGAAGCCTTTTTGTGCTAAAAAGGCCTTCAAGTCTTCATTCCAGACAGCCATGCCGAGTAATTCCAGTTGTTGAGCGTTGACGACTTGAGCGAGTTCCTTTGATTTTTTATAGAACCGCCAACAAGCCATCGCGCCATGTTGAGCATCTTCACTCCTGATGGCGAAGATTGAAGCTGTCAGACGTATTCCGTCATATTGGAGATACCCAATGACTTGGGCTGAATAAATGTTATATTCATAAGGGACAATTTCGCCGGCATCAAAGACGGCGGTGAGTTCCTTCGCTCCCAGTTTTCTTAGAATCTTACCTTTGGTCATAGTTTTAATGCGATACCGGTAATGGGTGGACCAATTCCAATCCTAATATATATACTGCAAACGGTTATATACCGAACACCGATCTCGGAATCAGTTTTTGCTTCAAAAATTTTTTGCCTCGATCATAAACTGAACTGTCATGTATCATCCCTTTGATCCCTTTGATCCCTTTGATCGGAGGGAACTTGAACTTGAGACTCTTCTCTCAACGCCCAATATTTCTCGCGTAATAGAAATGATTTTCAGCGCAGTTTGTAACGGTGCAAAGTATAATTTGGACTCACACCCCTACTCTTCTATCGAGGTGAATACGTGGCAAGTCACCTCACAACAGGGATGCTTGTGGTGTGTAGGAAGTCCAAATTGTTCCCGCGCCAAGTATAGTTGTTCAGAAAAGGGCTTTCTTCTGAGGTTTGCCAATGCTCTACGGTTTTTTTTAACTAACCCCAAGCCTCTCCTCGCCAAACTCACCAAAATTTGCGAATCGCGGCTCAAAATTCGCCATTGGCGAAATGAGTTTTGCAATTCCTCAGATTGATATGAAAATTATCTTCGTGTAGCGGATGAAAGGAGATACAAAAAATGATGGAGGTTCTCATCATATCAAAGGGCGAACACTTAGGAAAGCCCCTACCAAACATTTTTGGTATCCCATTGGTATTTAAAATAATAATGCAGGGGCTCTCTCTAGTGTTCGCCCTCTCCCCTTTCATCCGTTACATTCATAAATTATCTATAGTTGTAGTGCCCAACAAGATAACTTCAACATCAGTTTGATCACTCAAAAAGTTATCTATAGTACAAAGTGTTACTCATAACTACAAGGATTGTATATAAAAAAGGATTTCTTTGCTTCTTTGCTAATTTATCGCAATGAAGGAATTCGATAAAATTGAAGCTTAAAGCATGAAATAAAATAGCCATTAATTAGCTATTCCCTTGTCATTGCTGTATTGATAACAAGTTGACTCAGGTGATTTTTGGCGATGCGAATAAAATTCCTTATTATATACAATCCTTGTAGTTATTATTGTCAGGCTAAAAACTTGATCATCGATTGTTACCAATAAACCAATCGTATAAGCCGCAATCAACGAATCACAATCAAACCAAGTCCGTGCAGTGGTAGTAAAGTCAGACAAAGCGCGGTTACAATCCACTTTTTTCGGCCAATTTTGGCAGGAGTCATCGATAAATCTTGGACGTCCAAAATAAAGATTGGATTCCTATTTTATGAAATACTATATAGCTTTTCGGATAAATATTTTGGAAGGAGTCCAAGCAAAAGCAAAGGACGTCCAAACGACTCCTCTTTTTCTGTCATTCCTTCACTTCGTTTGGGAACAAACATTTACGCTATGCTTCATCCTCTATCAATTTTGCGGCAAGCGTTGATGCCTATTTAGAATATCGAATGAACTTTCATCAGTGTTTTGAGTTTTATTATCAGCGATAATAATAATACTTTTCGCTTTAGGTAAACTGAGATTGTAAACTGAGCGAAGCATTCGTATGCAGGTGAAATAGTTTAACTGTTGTTTCTTGGCTTCGAGATAAGCCACTTCTGAAGAAAAACTTTCTGACTTTATAAATTCAAAGTATTTAAAATTATCTTGAATCATAATAACACCCTATAAATATTTTGGAGTCCAAGATTTATCTTGGACGTCTAAAATAACTGTCCTTTCGCTTTGGCGCTTCGTGAATTAAATGGCACATAATTCAATAAGTTACATTTTAAATTTTATATTCAAGAGGTTATGCTTAATCAGGCATTAGTTAGGATAAATTCTGGCATTTTTCTTCAGTATCCATTATTCAAGTAAGGATTGGCATGAAAATAGACTGAAAGTACAACGTATTTTGGGAAGAAACGTTAATATTTGAGTTTAAAATCATAAGGCTTGCTAATTCAATCCATTATTTATTTTATTTTCACCTTTTTCAAGTACGTTCCGTATATCTGTCTAAATCTCTCTCTAATCTCTCTCTAATTAACGCGGCACCGTCGGTTGGATGAAAGCACCCTTTGATTCTGGGTATCGGTGTGTTAGTCTGCGCAGGCGCGAACCTGCTGACTTTCTCACTACCTATATGCGGTACGCAGCCGCCGCCGTCATTCCCAAACCGAGTTTGGGAACGATAAAACGACAATAGTTCGGACTTTCTTTATTAAGGTAACTAATTAAGTTAGAAAACAGTTGCTCCGTATAACTCGATGATCAAGTTTTTGATGGTTAGCCTCAATGCCATTAAGTTAAAAGCCTCAGAATAAATTCTGAGGCTAACAGCTATCGTTCAGCTAAAGCCTACTAATAGTGCCCTTTAGGGTACTTTAGCTTTAAGCCTTAGAATTTATTCTAAGGCTTAACTTAATGGTATTGATGGTTAGCCTGGGGATCAATCCCCAGTTTTAGTAAATACCACTAAAACCTGCTTTTGACGACGGTTTTTATTACCTTCAAGATGATACTCACTCAGTCGTTGCCATGCTGCACGTATTGCTTGAGCTATTCTTGCTGCATATTGTTTTGCAGACTCGTCATTAAGAATTTCCGCAATATCTATAATAAAAACAAAAGCATCGGCTTCTATTGCCCATTTAAAATAGGGTGTTTCATGGAACCAATCGCCAAATTGTTCAGTCAATTTTTTACTATCTTCACCGGGGAAATCACCAATTTCAACCTTATATCTCTGTTTAAAAAATTTCCCCCGAATAATGTCAGTGCGATAAGCAAACAAATCCTGATCAGTGGTTGGACCTACCATTTCACCAATTTATAATTTTGCTAAATCTGCATTAACACGTCCAATAGTTGCCGAGCCACGCGGAATTGTGGAAATATTCAGAACACGTTTAGCAAAAAATTCTCTGTTGTTTTTCCTGATTTTGGGAAACCGATGACAGCAATGCTATAAGCGCGATGCAGTTTGTTTCCTAATGTTTTAAAAGAAACATCTACAAAATACCCAATTACTGCTATTCCCGCAAATACTGTTGCAAGTAACAGAATTGTATCAATCATATGACGGCCATCAGTTTGAATCGCGGTAGCAATAAAAATGAAGCAAAATATAAATACCATCCATTCAAAAATATACTTTACAAATTTGCGCTTTTGTCCCGACGATCCCTTTGATCGGAGGGAACTTGAACTTGAGTTGTCATTTCGAGCTTCGCTCTAAATATTAACCGCCTCAAGATTTCTCGTTTCACTCGAAATGACAGAAAGAACTCAATTTATGGCGGTGCTCAGTATAATTGTGATCAGAAAATCTAAATTCATAACCCCGTCAATATCCAATGGGAAGTTATACTTTGCGCGGTTAAAAACGCTCCCTTACTCTCTCCCCTCCAGAGGAGCTAATCTTTGCACACAAGTCAATATGTTGTTGAAAATATTAAAAATATAAATTGTCGGCCGGCCTCGTTAATGACTGACTCACTTATCTTTAAGTCTTTGAGTTATTTAATAATTAGCTTATGTAATAATTAACAATTAATTATTAATTATAAAGACTTGTGTGCATAGAGTAGTTCAGGGGAGAGGGTGAGGGTGAATTTATGCAACCACCGCCTTGGCCTTCTCAGCCAAAGCCGCAAACGCCTCTTTATTAAACACCGCTAATTCTGCCAACATTTTTCGGTCAATTTCAATGCCGGCCTTATGTAAGCCCTCCATGAAACGGCTATAAGATAATCCACATTCACGCGCTGCGGCATTGATTCGCGCTATCCACAAGGCCCGAAATTGGCGTTTACGTTGCCGGCGATCTCGGTAAGCATATTGCCCCGCTTTTATTACCGCTTGTTTGGCAACGCGAAATACCCTACTGCGGGCCCCACGATAACCTTTGGCCTGTTTTAGGATTTTTTTATGTTTGGCGTGTGCTGTTACGCCGCGTTTGACTCTTGGCATCTTTTGTTATCCTCACGCGTAGGGTAATAAACGTTTAACCGTTGCGACTTCGGCCTTATCTATCATAATGGGGGAGCGCAGGTGGCGTTTACGTTTGGTGCTTTTTTTGGTAAGGATGTGTCTACGGTGGCTTTGGCCACGCTTAAAGCCGCCCCCAGTGGTGCGTCTAAAGCGTTTGGCCGCACCACGATTGGTTTTCATTTTTGGCATGTTAATTGGTACTCCTTATGTAACGGTCACCCTTATCTCTTGAGTGGGGCGATGCTCGACTGAGGTTCTTACGGTTTAACAACTTGATCCCAGTCAAGTATTCCGCTTAATAAAATTATTTTTAAAAACAACAATTTAAATCGACTTGCCGTCATTCATAAGCTTAGCTTTACACAATTTACGCTTTTGTCATGTCTCATGAAGCGAGAAATCTGTAACCCGTCCAAAATAAGAAATGACAGAAAGAGCTATGTTTATGGCAAAGCTCAGTGTTCAGTGTAACTTATCTCGCATATCTTCGCTACGCGAAATAACGATGTTTCAGAGCTTTGCTATATCCGGAAAGCTTTTTACACACAGCTCGAGGCAAACAATAAAGCGCAAACATAAAATCCAGGCAAAAATTTGTCGCGATGAAAAACTTTTGCCTGGTTCTGTGTGCAGTATATTAACAATTAATTATTAGACTTGTCCCTAAATAAACGTAACCCATTGAAAAGACGATATACTTTTAAATAAAAATCAAGGAATTAGCTTATTAAGGGACAACTCTATTAATTATTTTCATCACCTACGGGAGAGGGACTCTCCCCTTGAGGGGAGTTTGCTCGGGTGAGGGATTATTTTTTTATCGGCCCAAGCACCATCACCATTTGCCGTCCTTCCATTCTGGGACGTTGTTCAACGGTACCGTATTCAGACAAATCCGCCTCCACACGCTTGAGCAGTTTATAGCCCAAATCTTGATGGGCCATTTCTCGACCACGAAAGCGTAAGGTGACTTTGGCTTTGTCCCCCTCTTCTAGGAAACGTATCAGGTTGCGTACTTTAACCTGATAATCCCCATCGTCCGTATTAGGACGGAATTTGACTTCCTTGAGTTGTACCTGTTTTTGTTTTTTCTTGGCGGAACGAAGTTTCTTGTTTTGTTCAAACTGAAACTTGCCATAGTCCATTATCCGGCATACGGGTGGTTTGGCGTTAGGGACGATTTCCACCAAATCCAATTCGGCTTCTTGTGCTTTTTGTTGCGCCTCACGGTTGGATACGATGCCAATTTGTTGACCATCGGCATCTATCAACCGCACATTATGTGCGATAATTGTTCGATTCAGGCGTGTGCGTTTGTCGTGAGCGATGTAACTGTCCTCCTAAATGTAGCCGGCAATATCGAAGCTTAGTTGTTCGGTGAAAGCCGTTAGTGACATCGCACCTTTGTCTTCACCTTTGAGCAATCGCACGGCTACTTGTTGATTTTCAACTTCTTTTTGTCCGACTATCAGTAGATAGGGCACTTTTTGTAAAGTATGTTCACGAATTTTAAGCCCAATTTTTTCATTTCTCAAGTCTGCTGCGACACGAAATCCGTGTTTTTGCATATGCGCTTCGATTTGTTTGGCATAGTCGGCATGTTTGTCAGTGATAGTTAGTATGACGGCTTGCACGGGCGCGAGCCACACTGGCAACGCCCCAGCGTGTTCTTCTATAAGTATACCAATAAATCGTTCTAATGATCCTAGTATGGCGCGATGTAACATAACTGGGACTTGTTTGCTGCCATCAGGGGCAACATATTCGGCCCCCAAACGACCGGGCATGGAAAAATCCACTTGAATCGTGCCACATTGCCAGACGCGCTCCAGACAGTCTTTGAGCGAAAATTCTATCTTGGGGCCGTAAAATGCGCCTTCACCCGGTTGTAATTCCCAATTTAACGCTTTGTTATTTAAAGCTAATTCTAAGGCTTTTTCGGCCTTACCCCAAACTTCGTCACTGCCGACACGTTGTTCGGGGCGGGTAGATAATTTAATAATGAGGTTACTAAAACCAAAGTCGGCATAGACTTGAAATAATAAGTCAATAAAATCAGATACTTCGTGTTGAATCTGTTCTTCGGTACAAAAAATATGGGCATCATCTTGGACAAAATGGCGTATCCGCAGCAGCCCATGCATGGTGCCAGAGGCTTCGTTGCGATGACATGAGCCAAATTCGGCCATCCGTAAGGGTAAATCGCGGTAACTTTTGAGGCCCTGATTGAAAATTTGAATATGACAGGGGCAGTTCATGGGTTTGATGGCATATTCACGATTTTCTGAGTGTGTCGTAAACATATCATCGCTGAATTTGTCCCAATGCCCGGATTTTTCCCACAAAGAACGGTCTACTAATTGTGGGGTATGGACTTCTTGATAACCATGCTCACGCAAGACGCGCCGGATGTAGGTTTGGATAGTTAAGTAAATTTGCCAGCCTTTGTCGTGCCAAAAAACCATGCCGGGGGCTTCTTCTTGGACATGAAATAAGTCTAATTGTTTGCCAAGTTTGCGGTGATCGCGTTTTTCAGCCTCTTCTAGGCGGTGCAAATAGGCTTTGAGGTCTTTTTTGTTTGTCCACGCGGTACCGTAAATGCGTTGTAGCATTTCGTTATTGGAATCGCCCCGCCAATACGCGCCCGCGAGTTTCATTAATTTAAAGGCCTTTATTTTGCCCGTGCTAGGCACATGCGGCCCCCGACACAAGTCAATAAAATTATCTTGTTGATATAAGGAAATTGCTTCATTAGTGGGAATCGACTCAATAATTTGGGCCTTGTATTCTTCACCTTTATCCCGGAAAAATTGGGTGGCTTCATCGCGTAACATGACGGAGCGCGTCACGGTGAAATTTTGGGCGGCCAGTTCTTCCATTTTGGCCTGAATTTTTTCTAAGTCTTCGGGCGTAAAGCTTTTTTCGTCGGAAAAATCGTAATAGAAACCATTCTCAACAACGGGGCCAATAGTGACTTGGGCTTCTGGGAAGAGGCTTTTAACGGCTTGCGCCATTAAATGGGCACAGGAATGGCGTATGATTTCTAGGCTTTGTGGATCGCGGTCAGTGATAATTGCCAATTGCACATCGTCTTCAATGACAGTTGAGGTGTCTACCAAACGGCCATTCACCTTGCCTGCCAAAGCGGCTTTTGCAAGGCCGGCACCGATACTGGCGGCGACTTCGGCCACCGTTACGGGAGTTTCAAATTGACGTTGACTGCCGTCGGGCAATGTGATGATAGGCATGAGAGAGTCCGTTGATTAAATCACCCTTCTCCCCATAATGGGAAAGGGAATACCCCTTCGGACTAGAGGGCCGGGGTGAGGGAAAATGAATTCGTTATTGGTGGCCCTGTTGTGGACACACAGAGATGAAAGGATTAACTTATGACGGATTTTATTGACATAATGCGCTCCGTTGGCGAAACGGGGTTTTGTCAAGAAATCATTGAATTTGAAATGAATTTAATTTGTCAAGGCGTCAGTCCTAATTCAATTAATTACCTAAAATGGCCCCAAAATAGGAACAGCTGTGAATTGTGAATTGTGAATTGTGAATTGTGACGAGAACGAAGAGAACGAAGTAAACGAACAGAAGCTCAGCGAAGCTAATTGTGAACTACAACACTATTATTTAACTGATTGTTTATATTAAAAAAGTAATCATAGCGGAATAAAAATAGGATCAAGTTTAGGTGCCTTCTGAATTTATTTTTCACCACCCCAGTATGAGGGTAAAAAATTACTGAGACCAAAAACAAAAAAAGCACGATAAAACCGTGCTTTGGGAGAAAGATGGTGGGCGCGAGTGGGATTGAACCACCGACCCCTACCGTGTCGAGGTAGTGCTCTACCACTGAGCTACGCGCCCGTTGTTTGAAAGGTGATAATTATATCCTAGTTTCAATCTGGAGATAGCAATTCTATTGATAATTATTGACATGCATACTAAATGGAGTATGTCTTTCAACAATTAGGAATTGCGGGAGTATCAGCCCTTTATCCCCTCGCCTAAGTTATCAATATTTTTGGGCCGACTATACAAGCCTTTTTATCAAATTAATTAAATTAGGCCTTTGCCGGTATCGGTATGGTATGACGAATGGTTGTTATGGTATTCGTTTCGTCTAAATAAGTCAAGTTCGTCGTCGCCGCTTTAGTCAATTTGATGAAAGACGGCCCAAAGCGACTATACTGCACACCGTTATAAAATGCTCTCGCTTCGCTCTGAACTCGTAAAGCGTTTTTGCCAGAGCCGTGACACACTCCGTTCATCCCCTGACGTAAGGGGACTTTACGTGCGATTTTACTCCCCGGATCGAAGGGGCGATGCAAAGGTTTTTCGCGAAAAACGGAATCCGAGAGGGGTGTGTCAAGAGCGACTATTATACTAATGAAAAACTACAAGGATTGTATATAAAAAAGGATTTCTTCGCTAATTTATCGCAATGAACAAATTCGATAAATTTTTAGCTTTCCTTGGAAAATAAAATCGTTTCGAAGAAAGCTATTCAATCAGCAAATGCTTATTCAAAGAAAAATCGAGAGTGATTTTATGCTTGCATCTAAAATCCCTTCATAAGCATACAATCCTTGTAGTTATTATTGTCAGACTAAAAACTTGATCATTGAGTATCACTTTTAATCGCACCCGACACCTCTGAACTACGAGTCGTAAGACAAGAATTGATTTATTGTAAATAATGTGAATGAACAGTTCAATTGAGTTAAGTCAAATCAGTGACTTAAAAATTGGACAGGCACCGACACGGATTTTGTTAGCCTTTTTGAGGCAAAGCATTTCAAGAAAAAACGTTTGCCTCGGCAAAAGTTTTTTAACAAAAACGGATTCCGAGAATGATCATTTTGAATCATCATTTTTCATTTTGAATGAGCATAAGTACCCGTGCAGGTATTAAAAAAATTGAATGAGCATATACTGCAAACGGTTATGATTTGAACATCGTTCGTCGCTACGCGAGATCAATTTTTACACACCCCCAACCCCTTCGATTTCTACTCTATGCACATAACTTTTTAAGTCTATGATTTTTCGAGTCTCAGATAGCAATTCTATTGACAACTATTGACATGTCAACAAATGAGTCGACACGATTAATAGAAGTGGGAGTATCAGCCCTTTATCCCCTAGCCTAATGAGAGCTTAGGATTACTTGAATGCTTGAGAATCCCTTTTTTTTAACTAAAAAGGCTAACCACCTCAAGCACCCTTATGTTACTTTAAAAATAATTTTTAAAATTTTTTTAGATAATGTCCAGCTAATATCAATAGTTATCAATATTTTTGGGGCGACTATACGCGCCGGTGGGCAAGCAAGAGCGGGTACGATTTTTGGTATTTGGAAAGTCCTTGCTGCCCGCTTGTCCACTCTACGAACGATTTGTGTGCATAGTCAAAATTTCAGCCGTGCAAAGTATAAATAATGCGAATGAAGGGTTGAATTGAATCAGACAAAAAATCAATGACTTATAAACACGTATTTCAGATACGTGATTTTATAAGGTTTCTCAAGCTTTCTCAAGCTTTCTCAGAGCAAAGAAACCGAAACCGAAACGAAATGACATCTTTGTTCATTTTTCATTTTTCTTTTGAGCCCGAAATATTCGCATAAACGTGAGCTCGACTTTAATTCTCAGTGAGTTATAGAATTATTAATTCTATCAACGAGTTATATTATAATGACTTTTAGATCAATCCGTTAAAAAAACATTGACTGACTCATTTCACTCTATGGCCCACAATTTTCGGTTATTGACCTTATTAATATTAAGGGTTTAATCGTCAAAAAAGTTGGTTTTATCAATTAATTATTGTCAAACAATTGGTTAATCGAAAATTTCGATAACTTATTGAAAATTAACGTCGAACTCACGTCATAAATAACCTCAAGAGCGCGGTTGCAGGGCCTGTTCTTCCACTTTTTCTAGGCTAACGTGGCGCACGTCTTTGCCTTATTCGTAAGTAAATCAGGTATTCGCAAATATTTAATAATGCGCGGCAATTCGTTCTAGGGCGCGTGCTGACCACATAATATTTAACACGATTGGAATCGTGCGTGGATCTTCCATCATGTAGGTGAGCAATTGACGACTCATATTATCATATTCTTGATCCACTTTTAGATCTTCATGGATAACTTGCAACGCCGTTTCAACGTCGATACGCGCAAAAGCATCCAAGGCATCATGTAACATCTGTCGTACATGGTTGCCAAGATGACTAATGGCAACAAAATGTTTGGCCTGAGAGTTTGGCCCAGCATCTGCAAGGCTATATGTGCAATACGCCCTGCTTGATCGCCAATTCTTTCGATATCAGGAATGGTTTTTATGACGGCCATAACCAAACGCAAATCCCTAGCGGTGGATTGGCGGATTGCCAAAATCCGCGTACTCTCTTCGTCAATCGCCACTTCCAAGGCATTGACGGAAGTAATCGCTCGTGTAGACACGTTTAGCCAGTTCGACATCACGGCTGGTTAAGTTATCAGTTATCAGTTATCAGTTATCAGTTATCAGTTATCATTGGAGGGTTAAAAACAGTTCACCATTTTATGGACAAATATTGACAAATTTGTCTGTTTATGTTGTTCGTTGAAATTAGAGTTGACTACTGATTTTTTATTTAGTAAAACAATAAAAGATGTTTAAGGTGTACGGCGAGCTCCGGCGGACAAGACGGCTCTGTTTCTGGAATTTGTCTGTTTATGTTGATCGTTGAAATTAGAGTTGACTACTTATTTGGAACTAACGCCTGCTTCTGGAATTCTGGAAACAACCAGCTTGGTTGAAGCAGGAACCGAACCGTGGAATGAGATATGTTGTCGGCCCAAATCGGAGAACGGTTCATCCAACAATAGTACTTCTGGCTCAATCGCAATCGCTCGTGCAATGACGAGTCGTTGTTGTTGTCCACCTGATAAGCCGAGCGCATTCTCTTGCAAACGATCTTTGACTTCATCCCATAAAGCGGCCCCTTTGAGGGATTTTTCCACGACTTCGTTTAGGATGCGGCGATTGTTAATGCCTTGTAGACGTAAACCATAAGCGACATTTTCGTAAATGGTTTTAGGAAACGGATTGGGTTTTTGGAATACCATGCCCACCCGCCGCCGCAAATCGGCCACATTCACAGACGGATGGTAGATATTTTCACCATCCAACCAAATTTCACCCTCTACACCGGCACTATCTACCAAGTCATTCATCCGATTAAAGCAGCGTAACAGGGTGGATTTACCGCAACCACTGGGCCCAATATAGGCCGTCACGCGCGATTTTGCGGTATTCGCATGTTGATGTTTCCTAAGGCCTGTTTATCGTCATAATGCGAATTAAGGGTTAAAACGTGAATGATTTCAAATCAAATCATGGCCCACAAAATGAAATAAACGCACGCACGCAAGAGACAACATTCATAGTAAAGATTCAAGTTTTTGACTTCAAGGCTGATGGTTTCATTGTCAAGATTGAGCGAAGATTCTCCTCGGCCTAACGAAGTCATGTCGATGGCGTGAGTGCATGTATTATTTTCAGTCGTTTTTAGTTATCAGTTATCAGTTATCAGTTATCAGTTTTAGGGTTTCCGGCCAGAGTTTCAATGCTATTTATACTTTGCAGCGTTACAAACTGCGCTGAAAGTCATTTTTAGGATCGGAGGAATCTTGGGCGACACAGGAGAAGTTAGAGCAAAATGAGACATGACAAAAAGGCTTAAGGATGACAGTGTTCAGTATAATTAAAATAAACCCGGAATCGTCTTAACTGAATGGCAGCGATCCTTATGTTGGGAATGCCAAAAGTTCCGCTGAGCGTCGCATTTTGTGAACATAAGGCGGTGCGTTTTTTAATTATATACAGAACCTATTTCAAATCCGTGAAAATGACTTCCAGTCAAATTATATAGTTAAGTGGGTAAACAAAAGACGAGCTGCTTGTGAGTAGCTTTTGCGACTACTACTCTAGTCACTAAAAATTTTAGGCTTTCATTTTTAATTTTTCATTAGTATACTGTACACAGTCATAAGTGCTCTCGCTTCGTCCCGCGTTTTTGCCCCGATAAGCGTCCAAACGTAAGGAAGTCGTCCAAACTAACGTTTGGCAGTCGTGGAAAGCCAAATTGCCAATCGTAAATATCGCGATATTGAATCTTTGATTGGTTTTTTTGTTAATACGCTGGTACTTCGCCTTTGCCAACCATCCTCGTTTCCAAGATTTATTGAGTCAAGTGAAACAAGTCAGCCTTGATGCTTATGCTCATCAAGATGTCCCAATTGAACAATTGGTTGAAATTATTCTACAACCAGAACGTCACTTGAGTTACACACTGCTGTTCCAAGTCATGTTTGTGCTACAAAATGCCCCGGTGGGAGATTTTTATTTGTCAGGGTTACACGTCACTCTGTTAGACGTCCGGAGTCCTCGATAAATCTTGGACGTCTTCTTGGACATCTATTTCGTCCTGAGTCCTCGATAAATCTTGGACATCTATTTATTCACTATTGGCTTTTTTTAAATTATTTTTCTGAACATCTATAGAGGGCATTGTTATCAATCCTTTGTGGCTCCTCGCACCACTGAGGAAGAACGGTTGGCCGATATTTGGGCAGAAGTTTTGGGAGTTGAACGGGTGGGTATTCATGATAATTTCTTTGAACTGGGGGGCATTCTCTGTTGGCAAATCAAGTCATCTCACGGATATCAGACGCTTTTGCTTGTGAATTACCATTGCGATGCTTGTTTGAATCACCCACCGTCGCTGGTTTAAGTCAACAGATTCAGTAGTTGAGAATGATGCTAAAAATAATTGCTCGCAGGATATGCAAAGTTTGTAGTATTTGTTTAGCGCCTAAGCTTGTAGTATTTGTTTAGCGCCTAAGTTAGTCGTATTTGTTTAGCGCCTAAAGTTAGTAGTATTTGTTTAGCGCCTAAGTTAGTCGTATTTGTTTAGCGCCTAAGTTAGTCGTATTTGTTTAGCGCCTAAGTTAGTAGTAGGCGCTTTAGCGACTTAATCTTTATGTGAGTTGTGGCTAAATAAAATACTCACACACTCAAAAAAAACTTTTTTTCTCTATGAGTATATTATTTTCACGCTCCTCCCTTACCACTGATGAACTCGTTGCCACATTAATCCATACAACGTTACCAACCATTCTTGTTGAAGGTAAATATGATATGACAATACAAAGAATTTGCTCGCGGGATATCAGAAAAAGTCTGAGTTTTCCCATCTTAAAACCGCTTTTTTGGCGGATCAAGATATGTGGTTATTTACTGCTATTCCAGCGACTTATGCCGATATTGTCTGGACAAAAGGATATAGCATAGAAAACGATATCTATGCGGGTTCAACGCTAGAAAAATTGTTGGACAAAAACGAACAGGATGATTTCAATAAGGTACTTGACAGTGTTATTGAATGGTTTGCGTTTGAAGTTGAGCAATGCGGACAAAGAACACCAGGTTGATTTTCATATCAATCAAATTGTAAAGCTGGGCGAAACTGGCATAAACACCCATTTAATCGCTGTTCGAGGCTTTCAATCTCCATCGCAAAACACCTTATTAGAAATCCAATCTGAGTATAAACTTAAAGTAAGAGGGAAAAGACTTTTTGAATTACTCACTCGATATCTCAGTGCTACCAAGAGAAAACCTAAGCATAGTACCCAAGCACTTTACGAAATAGGAATTAAATTGGTTAAAAAACATGTTGACATGGAAAGGTTGATAAAATCGCTAAAAAAAGCACTTTAAAATTAACTGATATCTATATGAAAATAACAACCGAAAATCTTTCACTTTTCCCACAGTCAAATTGTCCTATTGAAAAATTATCCACTAATACTCTGAGCCATCAATACCGGGTGCAACGTTGGGCAAACTTTATTGCCGGTTATTCGATTGAATTTGTTGAAGCCTGTTTATCCGATAAAAACCCAACTGAAGATGTGGTTTTAGATCCGTTTCTTGGCTGTGGAACGACATTGGTGGCAGCTAGAAATTTAGGTTTTAACAGTGTGGGCTATGAAGCGCATCCGATTTTCTATACTTTGGCAAAGGCTAAACTGATGAATTATACCAAGGATGACATCAATGAATTGGCGAATAAGCTTTTGACTGAAAAAGTACCGACGCTATGGGCAAAGGATGCTCAAAAATTCATTGCCAAAATGTATTCTGAGTCAAACAGAGAACCAATCTGTCGTGCTGCCACTGCGGTTCATTTAACACAGGTAGAATCTAAACCACTAGCCGTTGCACTATTCCTTAAGGCTTGTGAAACCGCTTGTGAAGCACAAACAGATGGTATTTATAAAGCCCCAGACTCTAAAAAGAAAAGCCTTTCGTTTCAAAATGCTGTCGAATTAGCCGTTAATATGTTAACAGAAGATATTGAATCTCATTGGTATAAAACCCATTGGATTCATCAACCGATTCCCCGTTGTTACCTAAAATCTTCAGAATCTATGTCAGAATTAGAAAATAATAGTATAGGTATTTGTATTACCTCACCGCCTTACTTAAATAATTTCGACTTTGCGGAAATGACACGGTTACATTTATATTTATTGGGTTGGGCTGATTCTTGGAAACATATCACGGAAAAAGTGAGAAAAAATTTAGTCACCAACACCACGACGGCTTTAAAACATAAGAAAAGTCAAACCTTCCAAGATGACAAGAGGAATTCTTTACCTTTGAAGCTTCAAAACGAACTGGCACCTATTGTTGGTGAATTATCTACCCAGAAAAATAGTCATGCTGGCAAAAAAGATTATGATTTTCTGGTTTATCCATATTACTCCCAGATTCAATCTGTTTTAACAGAAGTGTTTAGAGTATTGAAACCGGGAGGACAAATTCATTGGGTAGTTGCCGATGCCGCCTTGTATGGTGTTCATATCAAAACGCATGAGCATAGCAAAACCATCATGGAAATGATTGGATTCTCAGAAATCACCATTAACTTCATCAGAAAACGTGGACACAGGTGGGTGCTATCGAAACGAGAAGGTGCCAAAGAAGGACTTGGTGAATATCATATTATTGCCCACAAAAATTAAGGAAACTGGATGAAAACGATTTATCAATTGGCTAAAGAAGCAATGACTGTTGAAATTGAACGTTATCTCAATTTGCTTAACCTATCAAATGGATTAGAGAACGTTCAAGAAGCACATTTATTAGAACTTGACACCGCAAAATTATTTGCTGCTGGTATAGGCGTTGAATTTTTAGAGAATGATTCTGATTTGGCAAAGAAATTAATTGAAGAAAGAAGACGGAAAAGTGCTGTGCCTTTTGATGTTGAGCAAGCAGTGACGATGGGGGTTTATAACAAAGTACGTCTTCATGTTATAACGCTCTTTGAGGTTGCTGAACAGCTAACAAATGGCTTCACAACTTTTGATACTGACACGCTACACCAAAATTCGGTACTATTGCCTATCTTTCAGAATATATTGGCGTTAAGTAAAGCCCAACTAAAAAAGAAAGTAGGTGCTGTGTCTGATACTGGCTTTTCAAAACCAAGTGCGGCACGATTAGCAGAATTGCTTAAAAACACGGTAAAACCTCATCAAATTTCTAAAACAAAAATACTTCAAAGATTAGAAATGACGATGGAAGGCATTGTGCGTGATTTAGTTGGCCGAATTTTGTTTGAAGAGATAGTTGCTCATGCACTTTCTAGCCAAGAAGTTCAGTATATGCGAGAAAGTGAGTATTCTTCTTTAACGGGTGTGATTTATGACTTTCGAGCTGATTTTGTGATACCAGAACCAGATAATCCAGTCGCCTTCATAGAAGTCCGAAAATCGTCCAGCAGACATGCTTCATTGTATGCTAAAGATAAAATGTTTTCTGCTCTGAATTGGAAAGGCAAACATAAAAGATTGATAGGTGTTATGATTGTTGAAGGCGATTGGACTCAAGCCACACTTCAAACGATGGCTAAAGTTTTTGATTATGTGGTACCACTCAATAAATGTACTGAATTAGCACAAATTCTAAAGAGAGCCACCCAAGGTGATGAATCCGTTTTAAAATGGCTGGTTAAGCTGAGTATTCAACCATCAAAGAAATTTGCACAATCAATTAAAAATTGAATATAGCACAATCTAAACGCCCATTTAACCACAAAGCGCTTATCATATGAGAGGGAATACTTTACAGAGTACAACGAAACTTCGTTAAGAAACGCCAATTACGTGGATAAACGAATTTAGTACAACGAAACTTAAGCTTTTAGCCAGTAGCTCAAGCTACTGGCGGATGGTCTGAAGATTTCCGCTTTTCTGCACTATTGCAAGATCGCTCGCGTTCATTACATTTATCTTGGCAATTGGAGTCGGCCATATTTATCTTGGCAGGATTTGTTGCAATGCCATTATACTTAGCACGGGAATAATTTGAAACGCAGTAACGAGCGCTGCGAGATCACGATGTTTCAAATGATCTCGCTTCGCTCGGAAACGCAGTTTGAGCTTTCTCAGTCGTCATACAAATAACTATTTTAATTTAAAAACGCTGTGTTCCTCTGTGTAACTCTGTGTCTTCTGTGTGTATACCAAACTCCTGAACCTGTTTCTGTTAATCCTTACTGCCGGCAACCCATTTGAGTCCCCACCGGTATGTCTGATCGCATTCGGGATGACCGTTGTGGAATGTGACGAGTCGGGTGACTTTTATATCGGTTCCCTCAAACTCCAGCAAGGCAATTGCACAAAAGCCCCGCGAGTCATTTTCTGATCCCATGAGCACTTCAACAACCGGCTGGCTCGGCACTTTGATCGTTACCACAGCATCGGTGCTGGCCCATTTCGGAACCCCTTCATAAATATAAGTAAAGATCAGCAGCCGTTTTAACTTGTTAATGTGGGCCAGATTGATCTTCATATTCTCGCCTTCACCCCAAGCACCCGTCCGATCATCACCTAAATGAAACACGTATGGCGGACGAGCAAAAGCGCCGAAAACATCGCCCAACGGTTGAATCGCGCCTTTTTCGCCATTCCGCATTTCAAACAGACATCCCAGATCGAGATCAATCCCCTTATTGCCTCCACCGAGGAGTTTGGCAAAGAACCCCGATTGTTGAGCTTCTTGGGGGTGCTGATTCCAGTTCAGGTTGATGAGAATCTCGCCGCTTGAGATTTTTTGTTTGATCTCGAATGTGTCGCCTTTCTTTTGGAGCGTAATTTTTGATGCCAGTTTGAGTTGGGAAGCCCCCGGAATCTTGGATTTGAATTGTTCCAAGGGCATCACTTCGCTGTCATTGACGATCGAATTGGAGATGAACCCGCCGGTAAATTTGCATATGACGGCAACCGGCCCGGATTGCCGAGAATCCAGAGAAACCTTGTAGCTTTCGCCCCGATCGGTTATAACTTCAACTCGGGCATCGTAATCGGCAAAGACTTTCGCGCCCGACGAGGCGTCGGTGAAATTCAGCGCACAGATATACAGTTCATCGAAATCGTCTAATTTAACGATACGCATTTCTTCCCGATTGTCTCCGCCGACAGCACCAATCCCTTCATCGCCCGAAAGCTCAATGAACGGAAACTGGTTCATATCGCCGAGTGTTCCGCCGGCGTAGTTGTCCGAATAGACACCGCCGACTTGACCGTCCTTGGTTTTGTAAAAAGCCATCAAATCCAGATCGACGGCCGAGGTCCAAATGAGCGACACTTTGAGCTGTTTAAACGCGCCGAGGTTCGCTTGTTCTCCTTTTTGTTTCAGTTCCATTGTTTCTCCCCTTATTGCTCTTTAACCGTTAACTTTCAATAATCTCCAACAGTTGTTGAAGGTTTTTTAGACCTTTCAAGGTGCCGGCCTTGCTGTCGTTGATGAGCTTGGCACCAATAGCGCTGGTGTTATCAATCGTCGCAATCAAGGCGACATTGCCTAGAGAACCGGTGTCGAGTGTCACGTTATGGGTGGTACCCCTGTCATCCATGACGGAAAGAGAAACATCACTTTCCTTGAACCGGGCCGGGGCACCATTCTGAACTTTTCCGTAGTCCCAGCACATAATCCAGACAGATTTCATCTCGTCCAGTTTGGTGATACGCATGACTTCTTCATTATTGCCGTCTTTGTCGCCGACGCCTTCGTCTCCGCTCAACTGCATGAAGGGAAAAGCGTTTAAATTGCCCTGTTCACCGAAGTAAACAAGTCCCTGCTTGCCCGCCTTGGTTTCGTAAGCCGCTGCCAAGTCAAAATCGGCCGCCGTAGTCCACTTCATGGTGACCATCAACTGTTTGAAACTGCCAACATTGGCTTCGGTGCCTTTTTGCTTAAGTTCCATTGTTTGCCCTCCTGAAGATAAGTGTTCAAAACGGGTGAGTTTTTGAGTGCCGTAACACAGCCCTTGCATCCCTTCTCTAAACACCTCCTTACCGCCTCAAGGCTCTTACCTTTACCCACAGAAAAAATTAATCATTAATCATTAATCATTAATCATTAATCATTAATCATTAATCATTAATCATTAATCATTAATTCAATCACTTAATTTCCAAGTGAGTCAGTTTTTCCGCGCTAGAAAAACGCCTTCCGAGAGGGGTGTGTCACTGTATCGATTCAATGTTTGATAAATGTCTGTTCGTAGTAGGTGATTTATCACCTATTTTTGTTGATTGCGTGAGGCGATAAATCGCCTACTACAAACAAACGGGCATTTTCCTTAGGTATTGAGGGGTGTGTGGCGGCCCAAACTAGTTTTTCGCTTAAAAAACTTTTGCGTTGTTTGGATTCCTGTCGCTTATAACTTAAACTCGGGTATCGTCGGCGCCGATTCAGATTCAATCATATCTTCATCTTCAGATTGAATAATATCCAACAGTTGTTGAAGGGTTTTTATACCTTTCAAGGTGCCGGCCTTGCTGTCGTTGATGAGCTTGGCACCAATAGCGTTCGTGTTATCAATCGTCGCAATCAAGGCGACATTGCCTAGAGAACCGGTGTCCAGTGTCACGTTATGGGTGGTACCCCTGTCATCCATGACGGAAAGAGAAACATCACTTTCCTTGAACCGGGCCGGGGCACCATTCTGAATTTTTCCGTAATCCCAGCACATAATCCAGACATATTTCATCTCATCCAGTTTGGTGATACGCATGACTTCTTCATTATCACCGTCTTTGTCGCCGATGCCCTCGTCTCCGCTCAACTGCATGAAGGGAAAGGCGTTTAAATTGCCCAGTTCACCGAAGTAAACAAGTCCCTGCTTGCCCGCCTTGGTTTCGTAGGCCGCCGCCAAGTCAAAATCGGCCGCCGTCGTCCACTTCATGGTGACCATCAACTGTTTGAAACTGCCAACATTGGCTTCAGTGCCTTTTTGCTTAAGTTCCATTATTTGCCCTCCTTAAGATATATCATTTAAATTTCTACTATCCCTTGGAGGGATAGTATTTTTCATTATACTAATGAAAATTTAAAAATGAAAATTTAAAAAGGATTAAATAATGATAAGCCTATAATTTTTATATGAATTTTATGAAAGGATCATTTTGTCATTTTCACAGATTTGAAGTACGTTCCGTCTATTTTAAAATTAGATCTGCTTGATAAATAAATGACTTGATTAGCAATTTTCATGCCCTATTTATGAGAAGTTTTTCAAACCGATTTTCTGCAAATAACTATCCTTACCATAAGAATTAAAGGGTGTGTCCTACTTCTGCTTTCAACTTTGAGTTGTCTTGCCGCTTTTGGTAAGGTTTCTTTTATCTAACGGTTTTCTTTATAGGTTAATAGCTTTTGTTAATGGCTTATACGGAATGTACTTCAAATCCGTGAAAATGATATCGTTGTGAGTTTACTTGACATTTGCGCTTTTGTCATGTCTCACAAAGCGAGAAATCTTTCGTCCTGTTACGGAGATTTCTCAAGATTTCTCCGATCAAAGAAACAGAAATGACAAAAAGCGCTATGTTTATGACGGTGTTCAGCGAATTCCCGTTTGTAGTAGGCTATTTATCGCCTAACCCCCCCCCCGTTTGTAGTAGGCGATTTATCGCCTAAGTGAGTCGCTAAAGCGACTACTACAAACACTTATTACTTATTACTACTAACTCAGTCGCTAAAGCGACTACTACAAACACTTATTACTACTAACTGAGTCGCTAAAGCGACTACTACAAACTCAGTCGCTAAAGCGACTACTACAAACAGTTACTTAACGTAACGCGCATTCTATTTTTTGAATCTTCGATAGCGGCTTTAATGGGGCCTTTTCAATGCTTGGCATCATCGCCTAAATTACTAGGGATATTAGGAAGAGAAATCAGATTTCTTCAAGAAATCTGATTTCTTTCTCAAGTTTATTTCTCAAAAAGAGCGTTGGGTGGGTAGAGGAACGACCTTCTGTGTGCTTTTATAAGGTTTTTTAGTTAAACCGACCGGCTTTTATCCAAAAACAAAAGTTTTGTCGAAGCGGCGTTTGAGGGCCATGTTGTGAAATTGATTTTAATGATGGCTTTTGATTGAAAAAGCGAGCGTTGGGTGGGTAGAGGAACGACCTTCTGTGTGCTTTTATAAGGTTTTTTAGTTAAACCGACCGGCTTTCATCCAAAAACAAAAGTTTTGTCGAAGCGGCGTTTGAGGGCCATGTTGTGAAATTGATTTAAATGATGGCCTTTGATTGAAAAAGCGAGCGGTGGGTGGGTAAAGGAACGAACCGAACCCTTTCATCCAAAAACAAACGTTTTGTCGAAGCGGCGGTTTTTTTTGAGGGCCATGTTAATTGGGACTGAGGTAGGGGTGTTTCAATCACTTTCATTAGTTACCCACTCTCAAACCTGTAACTCAGACTCAAAGTGACGATTTTTTCGTTTCAATCACTTTCGTTAGTTACCCAGTCTAAAACTGCTAGAGTTTTTCAGAGAAATCATTTCAAAACCGCCTGAAAGCTTAAGTCACCTAAAGGTGACTCAATTAATTTCTATTCTATATGATGAGGATGAGGTTTCAATCACTTTCATTAGTTACCCACTCTCAAACTATGATAGCACTTTAGGCATTCATCTTTTTGATTTCAATTGCTTTCATTAGCTACCCACTCTCAAACATTGGGGGGGTGTGACCTCGACTTGATGTAACACGGAATTACATATAATACTTTATAATCAATAAGTTATACTATTTTGCTTTTGATAGATTGGAATTTTTATTATTTTTACCACAAAAATATAACTTATTGATTATTCTTAATCAAATTATATTACATCAAATGGATGTCACACCCCATTGGGGGCTAAGGCTGTTTGTCAGGGTAAAGGTTTCAATTGCTGTCGTTAGCTACCCACTCTCAAACCCGTAATGCAATAGATGGGGGAGCCAAGATTGTTGTGTTTCAATCGCTTTCGTTAGCTACCCACTCTCAAACTGAAATTTTTTGTGCAAACGGTAGAAGGAGAAAAAGTTTCAATCGCTTTCGTTAGCTACCCACTCTTAAACATGAGAAAGAAGCACCTTAGTTATTTTAAAATAAACCTTGGTTTCAATCACTTTCATTAGTTACCCACTTTCAAACCGAAGGGAAAAGCTTAGACAGAACACAACTTTGTTTCAATCACTTTCGTTAGTTACCCAGTCTCAAACTGCTAGAGTTTTTCAGATAAATCATTTCAAAACAGCCAACAGCTAAAGCAGTTGTCTGAAAGCTTAAGTCACCTAAAGGAGACTCAATTAATTTCTATTCTATATGATGAGGATGATGTTTCAATCACTTTCATTAGTTACCCACTCTCAAACATAGAAAGGTTATTTAGAATTCAAGGATATCGTGTTTCAATCGCTTTCGTTAGTTACCCAGTCTAAAACTGCTAGAGTTTTTCAGATAAATCATTTCAAAACAGCCAACAGCTAAAGCAGTTGTCTGAAAGCTTAAGTCACCTAAAGGTGACTAACTTCACTTCGGGGATTTTTCCAAAAGGCCAAAGCGCAAATTGTAACGGTGGACAGTATAGCTACCCACTCTCAAACTATGATAGCACTTTAGGCATTCATCTTTTTGATTTCAATTGCTTTCATTAGCTACCCACTCTCAAACGTATGGTGTTCCTGAATGTTTACTCTACTGTTTCAATTGCTTTCATTAGCCACCCACTCTCAAACGTATGGTGTTCCTGAATGTTTACTCTACTGTTTCAATTGCTTTCATTAGCTACCCACTCTCAAACCTATTTCGTGGGGTTTCATCTCGTTATTCTTTTAGTGTCTCAATTGCTTTCATTAGCCACCCACTCTCAAACCCAACTCCACCAGAGAACTGAACAAAATAGCGTTTCAATTGCTTTCATTAGCCACCCACTCTCAAACCCGAGACCCTATTTTTTCCCTAATAGTTTCAATAGCTTACAAGCGAGATTTCTCACACGGTGGTCAAAAGTTAGCCCTACAGGCATAGTTATTGCATAATATTTAGTTGATAAAAGCAGTTACACTCCTATTCCACACTAAAAGTGGGGTAGAATTTTACACCCCCGAAAAGTTAGCCCTGTGATTGATTTTAAAGGATTTTTTCCTTGCATGACCTGACTTAAAATAAGGCCTTTAAAATTTTATTTCTTACGTCGATTTTAAAAATATCAGTCAACCTGGACTCAAAAACTGTTTTCAGCGCATAATTTCAACAAAATCAATCAGATACCCGACTTATTTCAAACACTTAATTAACCGTACTCTTACTAATGGAAATCAACCTAACTATTTGAAAATAAACGATATTTCCTAAAAAGGCCCGTAATCGAAATCGGCAACGACTGATTAGGACTCGTCTAAGTGATTGAATTCAAAGAACATTTTGTTGCCGGCCCACTTCAGTCAGTCGATGGTGCGTACTAAACCACACTCAAAAGCAAAATGCAAGACAAAGCACACGCTTTTTCTCAAAAAAATCCGTTTGGCATTCGGCTTATCTACATAACCTGTTGAAAATTAACTACGAACTGCTGAAGGCCAGCCAAATGCGGCTAGGTTAATACTTCGCACGGGTAAAATTTTCACGTTTAAAAAAATCGAGGTCTCAAAAACCTCGGATTTTTAGCAGCCAACAGCTAAAGCAGTTATCTCGCGTAGCGAATTACTGCGTTTGTCTGAGAGCTACCGTCTCCTAAAGGAGACTAAATTAATTATCTGAATATCTTTATCGTTCCTTCGCTGGTACCGATCTGCCATATCATATCGGGCATTCGCGGTGGGATGCCCCTACCTTTGTATTCAGGGGCTGTAGGGGCGCTCTCTTGTGTTCGCCCTAACACCCAAACGCTTAATTTAATGGCATTGAGGGTTTTAGGCGCTGAGCGTTCAATCGTAAGTTATTGATAAATATCATGTTTAAAACAACCGATTTTGGGCCAAAAAAAGCGAGTTTTTGATGTATACTCGGCTGTTTTTAAAATTTATAATGACGTTATAAATCAATGGGTTATCTAAAAAATCCCGTTCGCGTTCAATTGCTTGAGATGACGTTAATCGAGGTAACTTATTGATAAACATAAATTTATTTGGCGGCCAACAAACCGAGTTTTTGGCGGCTAACAAGCCGAGTTTTTGGCGGCCAACAAACCGATTTTTCAAAAAAAATTTTCAAGTTTACTAGCGATGAGTACAACAGATACTCGAACCGAAGGTCAGCGAAGCTTTCCGAAACGGATAAAAGAGCATTGATTTTTAATGAATCCTTAACGGGGGGCCTAATTTAAAATATATAAAAATCAACTCGTTAAAAACTTATGTCTAAGGATGAGGGACTGGATTGGGGAACATCGTCAATTGAGGGCCATGTTGACACTTGAAACCGCTCGTATTTTTTTATCAACAAAAAACGGTGCCACAAATATCGGCGAGATAAGCTTTCGACAAAGACTGAACTGAGGAACAACCCTCGTCAATTGAGGGCCATGTTGACACTTGAAACCGCTCGTATTTTTTTATCAACAAAAAACGGTGCCACAAATATCGACTAGATAAGCTTTCGACAAAGACTGAACTCTCATCGTTATACACAAGTCTTTTGGATACCAGGTGCATTCCCAAAAGTACTTAGGATATTCGAACCATATGTGTGCGAAGCTTTCCGAAACGGATATTTATAATGGCTCCCTGACGTGGGGCCTACTCGTTAAAATCCATAAAAATCAATTATTTAAAAACTTATGTCTAAGGATGAGGGTTTCACCTGGGGCTATTCATATTCAACCCCTACGGGGTTGGCGCTTTATTTACCTTTACCCCAGGTTTCACCTGGGGCTATTCATATTCAACCCCTACGGGGTTGGCGCTATTCACTATTAGCGTGTTTAAATAAGTTAAATAGTAAAAATTATATGTTTAACAATAGGTTATGTTATTTAAAAAAACAACCTTTAAAATATATAACCCCCTAAATTTTCTAATAAATAGAATTTTAACTTAGTAAAATAGGCGTTTATTGTTAATAATGAATTAATAGCGGTACTTTATATAAAAATATCGCTTTTTAGGCAAAAAAGCCACCCTCGGATAGCCGCGTATTTTTGTAATACCCTTACTAAAAATGCGTATTAATATTATAATAGGTAAGACGATTAAATCATCATAAAGGCCGCTATTTTCAATAAAACTAAAAAAAGGACTGTTAAAATAACACGTTATATAATTATTATTCACAATTAAAATGTTTTCCGAATTGTCTCCCATGGCGACGAGACAAGCCAAAAAGTTAACTCGACATTATCGTTCAATAGACCGCTATTTTAAAACCCTCTGTTATAATCAATAATTAATCAGAATAATCAACGGAAACACGTTGTCTCATGCCATTTGTTTTTATAGCTTTACGCCCCAAAAACGCCCCCAAATAGCCCCGTCATCCTCATAGCAAATCGGCCAGAACAATAAATCTAAATTTTACTGTCATTCTATGCTCGGCGACAACACAGGTGGAAAAATGGCGACAAAATTGGTGGGTTTTTTCCGATTTCTTGAAAAAATAGGATATTTTTGAGGAGTACTTTTTCGAAAAAATTTCCGTGAGCGGTATTTTGATATCGAGTACTTCGTCAAAGACTTCTTGACAGATTGGCCTCGCAAATGATTTGGATAGGTTGTCATTTGAATAGACGGTGATTAATTCAAGTGGCGGTATCACTAACCAACAAGATTTGATGCCGAAGGCAAACTCAATCTTGAGTTTATCCAAAACGTCTTCAAGCGGTTCTCTTGGCTTGGTGAATATTAATATCGCCCCGTTGGGGCTATAAGGGGCGTTGCCCTTGGCTTTATTAATCAATAACCCGCTATAATAGAACCGTGCCCACTCAAATCAAGGATGAACTGCTTGTTTTGCGGTTTAGGCCAGTTTTGTGGTTGAGAATTGCTAGTCTGATTTAGGTGTTTGAGAAAATCTAGGATTGTGTTAAAGAGGATATCGAAAAGACATTGATAACAATGAGATAGCCTATAGAGAACCTGTCAGTTACCGTTATGGCGGGTTATTGAAAGGGGTTCCATTTCTGGAACCCCTTTTCTCAGGAGTTTTGGGTGAGTACGTTCTTGATGTGGACTGGAAGACTAAAGCTTAGACTCCAAGTACATCAAATTTAGGTCAGTCTTTCAGATTATTTCGCAAATCTTGGATGTCATTCAACGATAGTCCAGTAATCTCGAAGATATCAGAATTACTTATTTCGCCATTACGTATTATCAGGTTTCGAGCCGTTTTTAGAAGTTCTTTGTGAACGGCCTCTTTAATGGCGGTATCGTGATTCCGCTCGTCTTTCATCTTTGCGCGCTCCTCCGCCGTGGTTTTGTCAGCTGCAATTCTATCGAAAAGCCGTTTTATTTGGACATTGCTGTACTCATTTTTGCAAACCGTTCCGCTCAGGGTTGCGTGGATGGCTTTTATCCATTCCCGGCGTTCTTCGGAACCTCTCGTATCTGCCTCCGGATTCTTGGTGAAGATAAAAAACAACCGATGCTTACGAAGGAAAACTCCTTTAACAACTTCATCGTCTATGATATCTCTCATTTGGGCATCATGGACGAGGATATTTTTCCCGCCTACTGGTGAAAGTCTGTCGGTGAAAAACACCAGAGTATATACCGTTTTGGGGAAACGGTAGGTTTCTGAACTAGCGATTGTTTCCGCCATCGCTATTTGGTGGTCGTAAAAAAACCGTTCAAAATTGTCTCCGTAATTGGCATGTTGCGCTTCGACAATAATGCGGTTCTTTTTATCTTCAGCAAACAAATCAAACTTGGTTGCGACGTTTACGACAGGCTCGACGAAAGCCTTTTCGTTTTCCACTTCATCGATTTTGATCGATGCACCTGTGAAGTCAAAAACAAGCTTCGTAAAGATATCAACATCACTGAACCCTTTCTTGAAGATAGTTCCTGACGACAACGGATTAACTTTGATTCAAATAAATAAAATACCCGCTCAGAAAAAGTGGCTGTAGTGTCGTGTAGAAGTTTTTTCTAAAATGGGTCTATTAATTTTTGTGAGTTGCCTTAGATAATATTTTTATAATTGTTAAGCCTTTTTTATATATAATCGAAAATATTCAATTTTTTCTTGGCACATCCATTGCGTAATTACGCTACATGCCTACAATCACAACAAACTACACACAGTTAAGACGGCTTCTTCCCGCTTTAAGAATATTCATATATATTATCTCCTATTTACCGTTATAGCGGGTTATTGTTATTAATCTCGCCCCGTTGGGGCTTGCTTGCCAAGGGCGTTGCCCCTGGCTTTATTAATCTCGCCCCGTTGGGGCTTGCCAGTGTGACTACCTAGAAACGCAGTAACGAGCTTCGCTACGATAATTTTGGTTTCTCAAAAAGTCGTTGAGTTTTGGACTATGAGATTGCTGTTGCTTTTAGTGGTAATCTAACTTGTTAACGTCGAAAACGTCGCTGTTTTTAAAATACCTTATTATATACAATCCTTGTAGTTTCTAACCAAACGGTTTTATGGCCCTCAAACCATACAGGGATTGGGTATAAGCAGGGATTTATCCTTGGTTATATTTAATCCTTGTTGTTTGTAAGGCCAAAGATTAATTTGAACTCTTTCAAACGGTTTTATGGCCCTCAAATCAGTGCTAATAGCCATACAAAATTCAGGGTCAAACTGAGTCCTAATAACGGCGTAATAGGCGTTCCGCCACTGCGTTTGGCGTTCCAGAACGAAGTTTCGTTGTATTTAATTCGTTTATCCGCGTAATTCGTTGTACTGAATTCGTTTATCCGCGTAATTCGTTGTACTGAATTCGTTTATCCGCGTAATTCGTTGTACTTAATTCGTCTTTCAAACGGTTTTATGGCCCACAAACCGCTGGGATTTATCCTTGGTTATATTCAATCCTTGTTGTATTTGAAGTACGTTCCGTATAGCCAAAATCCTAACCTTTGCCATAAATTTATAGAGAGATTCCAACGACTATGCCAGATGAACTGAAAAAACATCCATTGTTTCGCGTACCTTATGATAAATATATCTGGTACAGTGAACGCTTGTCGTAAAATATGAACAACTAGGAAAAAAGTGTTATGAGCAAGACTATGTGATGGCATTGGAATGTTATGGAAGAGCTAATCGACTGTTGAAAAGGTTCCAAGAGTCAGTCCATAAAAAATTTATGGGCGGATTCCAAGGCAGAGAAATAGACAGTTTGTATTTGAAAAACAGTTTGTATTTGAACCAGATTGAACTGGTGTTTAAACATTATCGTGATTACTGGCAGGTAGAACTTTTGTGCCAAAAAGTTTTAGAGATTGAGCCATCAAACCAGATAGCTCAAGAATATCTAAACTGGCTTGAAGAACATTCCCATTTTATTGGACGACTGCCAAACTAAAGTTTGGACTCCTGTCTTCTTGGACGACTGCCAAACTAAAAACGACGCTAAAGTTTCGCTTTAGCGTCGTTTGGACTCCGGCCTTCTTGATGGCTTGAAAAATCGGCTTTTTTAGAGAGCTTGAAAAATCGGATTTTTTAGAGGGCTTAAACGGAAATTATCGTCTCCAAAAGGCCGGCGTTAATAAAACAAGCAATGTAAAAATTTCTAAGCGAGCCAATAACATAGCAAAACTCAGTATCCATAAACCCGCATCACTGATGTCCTTATAAGTCCCGGCAACCCCCCCCAAACCGGGGCCGGTCATATTCAATGTCGCGGCAACGCCAGAAAACGCGGTAATATAATCGACACCCGTTGCCAAAAACAACAATGACAAAAAAACATAACTCGCCATATATAAAAAAGAAAATCCCCATACCGCTTGTGCCACACTGTCTGACACTTTTTGCTGACCAATCTTGACGGCAATCACGGCGTTGGGATGAATTAAGCGCATAATTTCTCGAGCGGCTTGCTTGTACAACAGGATAAAGCGAACGACTCGAAAACCACCCGCCGTTGAGCCGACGCAGCCGCCAATAAAACCACTGCCCAAAATCAGCACCGGCAAAAATAACGGCCAGCTACTAAAATCATCAATCGCATAGCCCGTGCTGCTGATAATTGAAATGACTTCAAAACTGGCGTAGCGTAAGGCCGTCCAAAAATGAGTATAAACACCTTTCCACATTAACACGACAACGGTAATCGCTATCAGCGCCAAGACAATATAAATAAATACACGGCCTTGAATATCTTGCCAATAGTGGCGTATATCTAATTTATGCCACGCGACAAAATGCACGGTGAAATTTAGGCTGCCCAAGATAATAAATATCATCGCAATAATCTCTATTACCGGGCTGTTGTAATAGCCTAAACTGGCATCATGGGTAGAAAATCCGCCGGTTGCGACGGTGGAATAGCTGTGCCCTATCGCATCAAATAGACTCATCCCCGCTACCCAGTAAGCAAAGGTACAGGCAACGGTTAAAACAATATAGATATATAACAAAGCCTTAGCCGTATTTCCAAGACGCGGTGTCAGTTTTTCATCGCGCATAGGGCCGGGCGTTTCGGCGCGATATAATTGCATACCGCCAATGCCTAACATAGGCAACACGGCCACCGCTAACACGATAACGCCGAGTCCTCCTAGCCATTGTAGTTGTTGGCGATAATACAAAATGGATTCGGGCAAGTTATCTAGGTTAGTAATTACCGTCGCACCGGTTGTTGTAAACCCAGACACCGCTTCAAACACCGCTTGAGCGATACTTAAATCCAAGACAAATAGAAACGGCAGTGCCCCCACTATACTGAGGACAGTCCAAAATACGGCAGTAATCAGAAAACCATCGTGCAAATGTAACTCTTTTTTAGCTTCTCTGGCGGGAAACCAAAGGGCCATACCCACACAAAACATGACTAAAAATGCCTTAACAAAGGCCCCCAGCCCATTGTCTTGGTACAATAATGACACGCCCATCGGGGGCAACAAGGTTAGACTGAACGAGATGAGTAACAGGCCAAGAATACGTTGAGTAACAGAGAGTTGCATGGAAAATGAAAAATGAAAAATGAAAAATGAAAAATGGAAAATGGCCTTTCTGTTATCAGTTATCAGTTATATGCTATCAGTTATCAGTTATCAGTTATCATAAATTGGCTACTACAAACGGGCCTTTTGGGCGATAAATCGCCTACTACAAACGGGCAAAGGCGATAAATCGCCTACTACAAACGACTACAAACGATTGATAACTGTTTATTGATAATTGTTGACTGATAATTGATCAAGTTGAAGATATGTTGCGTATTTACAGTTGACGGTATGGTGCGACGTTAAAACGGCCATCCCACCACGCGATATGTGTGCCTCAAGCCAATCCTCAATCATGCCGATGGCGGCCTTGTCTAGGGCCGTAAACGGTTCATCAAGTATCCATAATTGCGCCTCACTGACTAATAACCGTGCCAAAGCGACACGGCGTTGTTGGCCGGCAGACAAGGTGCGCGTCGGCACATCTTCAAAACCGTATAAACCGACTTGATCTAGCGCGTCAACAAAATCGACAGAAGTAGGTTTTGCCGCTAACGCTTGCGCCATCACCAAATTTTCTATCGGTGTCAATTCCGCTTTAACACCATTAGCATGTCCAATATACGCCAACGTCGCCCAGTAATTCGATTTAATCTCTTGAATATCCTGATTTTTCCAATATACTATGCCTTCCGTTGGTAAGGTTAAACCACATAAAATGCGTAATAGGCTGGTTTTGCCACTACCATTACGACCTTCTATTTGGAGCAGTTGTCCCTTAGACAGGCCAAAATTCAAGTCATCAAACAACACTCTGTCATCGCGGATACACTGCAAATGCTCAACTGTAAGACTACAATCCATTTCTTGTGAATGATTTACAATAGGCACGCGCTTCTATTTTTTTAATAAACACTTAAATAAACAGGAAATACGATGAACATCACAGACTTACTCGTTTTTGGCGTGTCCAATGGTGTCTCTGATTTTCATATCTCTGCCGGTGTGGAACCGATGGTGCGAGTGAGCGGAGACATGCGTAAAATCGACGTGCCCCCCTTTGATCATACCCAAGTGCGCGACATGATCTATGACGTGATGAACGATAAACAGCGCAAGGAGTATGAAAAATACCTCGAATGCGACTTTTCGTTTGCCATTCCCGGGGTGGCACGGTTTCGTGTCAATGCTTATGTCCAAAATCGCGGGGCTGGGGCCGTTATTCGTACCATTCCCTCAACCATTTTAAGTTTAGAACAACTGAAAGCCCCCCCCATTTTAAAAAAATTCGCCATGACGCACAAAGGCATTGTCACCGTCACCGGGGGCACCGGCTCTGGTAAATCGACTACATTAGCGGGCATGATGAATTACCGCAATGAAATGGAATATGGGCATATTCTTACCATTGAAGATCCTATTGAATTTGTCCATGAGTGCAAACGCTGTCTCATTACCCAACGTGAAGTCAAACGCGATACCCTGAGTTTTGATAACGCGTTGAGATCCGCTCTGCGTCAAGATCCTAACGTTATTCTCGTCGGCGAGTTACGTGACTTGGAAACCATCCGCCTCGCGTTGTCGGCTTCAGAAACGGGGCACGTTGTTTTTGGTACGCTACACACCAACTCGGCCGCTAAAACCATTGATCGTATTGTTGAAGTCTTCCCCACCGCTGAAAAACCCACCGTGCGTACCATGTTGTCGGAATCCATACAATCCGTGATTTCGCAAGCTTTATTGAAAAAAGTTGGGGGTGGGCGCGTCGCTGCTCACGAAATCCTCGTTGGCACGCCGGCTATTCGTAACTTGATTCGTGAGAGTAAGGTTGCCCAAATGTACTCCGCTATGCAAACAGGGCAAAGACATGGGATGCAAACCTTGGATCAAAACCTTGAAAATTTACTCAAACAGAAGATCATCACCAAAGAGCACGCTCGTGAACATGCTATGAATAAAGATAAATTCGCGTAAGCCAAGCAGCCCGCATTTTGACAGATTAGAGGAACAGAAAGATGGAAAGAGATGAAGCCATGAGCTTTATGATCAAGTTGCTGAAGTTGATGACTAAGGAAGGTGGTTCAGACTTATTTCTTACCGCCGGGTTTCCACCAGCAATGAAGCTCAAAGGTAAAATGACACCGATGACGAAAAAGCCTTTAACCGCAAACGATTCGATGACATTAACCCAATGCATTATGAACGATAAGCAACTCAAGGAGTATGAAGAAACCAAAGAGTGCAACTTTGCGATACATCCCCCCGGCCTCAGTCGCTTTCGTGTCAACGCCTTTATCCAACAAGGTTGTCAAGGTGTCATCATGCGTATTATCGCGGCCGAAGTCCCTGATTTCGACAAATTGGGACTACCGCCGATCCTCAAGGAAGTCATCATGGTAAAAAACGGCCTGATTATCATGGTGGGCGGAACCGGCTCTGGTAAATCCACCACCATGGCCGCGTTGATAGATTACCGCAACCGCAGCACTTATGGACACATCATTACCCTTGAAGATCCGATTGAATACGTGCATCCACATAAAAACTGCATCATCATGCAGCGTGAAATTGGTGTCGATGCCTACAGTTGGGAAGCCGCTTTGCACAATACCCTGCGCCAAGCACCCGACGTGATTCTCCTGGGTGAAATTCGTGATGCCGAAATTATGAATTTCGGCATGGAATTCGCGCAAACCGGCCACTTAGCGATGGGAACTTTGCACGCCAATAATGCTAACCAAGCCGTTGACCGTGTTTTGGGTTTTTTTGGTACAGAAAAGCAAAAGAAATTGATGCAAGACTTATCGCTGAACTTGAAATCCATCATTTCCCAACGTTTGGTAAAAACGGTTACTGGCGGTCGGGCGGCGGCCATTGAAATTTTGCTCAATACTCCATTAATTCAAGAATTAATTGCAGCCGGCGATGTGGGCGGGATTAAACCTATTATGGCAAAATCGGCCGCATTAGGAATGCAAACCTTTGACCAAGCGCTGTTTGACCACTATGAAGCTGACAAAATTAGCTTCGAAGAAGCCATTGCGAATGCCGACTCGCCCAATGAATTGCGCCTTAGAATTAAACTAGAAAGCAAAAACTCTGAAGGCGGGCTAGGTAAGTCTGGTTTGAGATTGAGAGAGACAGAAGAAGATAAGGATGGTCACTAATCAGTTCTCAGTGAACAGTGATCAGTGTTCAATAATCACTGATAAAAACTGATCACTGATTTTTTATAAAAACTGAACACTGATCACTGAACTAGATACTCAGCGTGGGAACAAATTTAACTTTTAAATTTCGGCAGCAGGTGGGCAAGAAAAAGACTTTGCTCGCCCTACATAAAAGGTGGGCAAGAAAAAGACTTTGCCCACCCTACATAAAAGGTGGACAAGAAAAAGACTTTGCTCGCCCTACATAAAAGGTGGGCAAGAAAAAGACTTTGCCCACCCTACATAAGATAACTGATCTGAAAAGAACGATGGACTTGTCACCTTATTTAAAATTAATGACCGAAAAAAACGGTACTGACTTATTTGTAACCGTTGGCTCGCCGGTAACAATCAAGTTAAATGATAAAGAAAAACCGGTAGGTAAAACCGCTGTGACTGCTGAAATGGCTAAAGCGGCCGCCTTCGGTATCATGTCTGACTCGCAAAAAAAACAATTTGCGAAAAACAAAGCGTTAGATTTCGTCTACAAAAACAGCAATTGTGATTTTGAGGTCAGCGTCTCTTTTAAACAGAATGCCGTTGGAATAGTTATTCGATCAGCCGGCGCTAATAAAGCGGAAAAAAAAGAAGAAGCAAAACCAAAAGCTGAACCCAAAGATGATTCAGATGAAATACCATTATTAGATAGTAGCAATGTGCTGGACTATTTAAAGTTGGTGCATCAAAACAGTGGCTCCGACTTATTTGTCACCGTCGGTTCCCAAATCAAAGCTAAAATATATGGGAGTGCGCGGCCATTAAGTACATTTGTTGCCACGGCAGAGATCACTAAAAACTTTGCCTACTCCATTTTGACTGATGAACAAATTGCCCAATTTGAACAAACTAAAGATTTAGATTTCGCCATTTCGCTACCGGATGGCAGTGCGCGGTTTCGTGGCAATGCCTTTTTCCAGCGCAAAACGATTGGTTTGGTTATGCGCTTTATTCCGGCGGAGATTCCCACGGCGAAAGACTTGGGTACGCCAGACATCTTGTTGGAGTTAATGATGTCTAAACGTGGCTTGTTGCTAATGGTAGGTGGTACCGGTTCTGGAAAGTCCACTACCTTAGCCGCTATGATAGATCATCGCAATGCTAACTCACCGGGCCATATTTTAACTATTGAAGATCCTGTCGAATTTTCTCATCCTAATAAAATGTCTATTATCAATCAGCGAGAAGTGGGCGTTGATACTGCTTCCTACGCTGCTGCCATTAAAGCGTCCTTGCGCGAAGCGCCCGATGTGATTCTGATTGGAGAAATTCGCACCATGGAAACAATGGAAGCGGCCTTGGAATTAGCCAATACGGGCCACTTATGCGTTTCCACCATGCATGCCAACAATGCTAACCAAGCGATGGATCGTATCGTCAACATGTTTCCTACTGATAAACACAAGTCACTGTTTATGGATATGTCGGCCAATATTCGGGCCGTCATTTCGCAACGTTTGGTTCCCGATGTGCGTGGCAAACGCTGTGCCGGTATCGAAGTGATGATCAACACACCGAATATTGCCAACTTAATTCTCAAAGGTAAATTGACTGAGATTAAAGATGCTATGAAAGGCAGTGGCGCAAAAGGGATGCAAACTTTCGATGATGCTCTCTATTGTTTATATAAAGATGGCAAAATCAGTAAAGAAGAAGCGTTAAATAATGCTGACTCGCGCAATGACTTAGAAGGTAAAATGAGTTTCGGCTAATCAAGGAGTCCAAACTTTAGTTTGGCAGTACACATCAAGGAGTCCAAACTTTAGTTTGGAGGAATTTAAAACGTATTTTACCCGTCAAAACAATGTTGACAGACTACTAGTACAGTAAAGCGGAAGTTTCGATACCACCTCAGCTAAAAGCTAAAACCCGTCCAGTAAACTTAACCCTCTTGTAGTGCCCTTTAGGGTACTTTGGCTTTCAGACAACTGCTTTAGCTGTTGGCTGGTGGTACGGGAATTTCCGCTCTCCTGCACTAGTACAGCTAATATTGCTCCTAAACGAATTAGGTTAAACTTGGAGTCCTGCCGCCAAACTAAAGTTTGGATGGAGGTTGCCAAACTAAAGTTTGGACTCCAGCCGCCAAACTAAAGTTTGGACTCCAACCGCCAAACTAAGGGCCTGTCACAAAATAACCTGGTCATTTTTGTAGAGCAAATTCTAATCAAATTGATAAAATTTGTTCAAGTTATTTTGTGACAGACACTAAAGCGCCTGAAGCGCCTATTACAAACTAAGGCGCTGAAGCGCCTACTACAGTGCTACATGAACTACAAACGAGATCGATAGACTGATGGCCGTCAATTGTGGGCCATATCGCATAATGGCTCAAGGAATTTCAACTCATGGCCCTATTGAAACCTCTTTTAATTGTCGTTGACGGAGTCTGTCGTACAACAAATTACAGTAAGTCAGGGTATTATTATGAATAGCGAACTTCTTACCAAGCAATTTGCAAAAATGGGTTCTCGAATCCAACTTGAGGAAAGAACTTTTGGTTACGAGGTGGATGTCGGGGAAGACAAATCTGGAGAATATTTTGTCATTCGAGCCAATCCTGACAGCTTTGATGTCAATGTTGTCAACCTCGCTCCTGAAGATCGTCACTTGATTTTAATGGTTCAAGACAAATTCAATCCGGTTGCTGACAAATTTAAATTCCTTTGTGGGCACGATGAACGACATTGGTTCGCAGCCGCTCTTCCAAGTCGCCACGGTATTTCTAATGTTCGTGAAGCCAAAGAGGCTTTGAAACCACAACCTGCTCACGACTCTCAAAGAAAACACCAAGTTAAGCGCAAAAAGCGCAATAAACGAAAAAATGAAGGTTTTATTCGTCAAGGTGAATGGTTTTTCATTCCAGAACCATTTACGCCTCCCAACGCTAATTGGATTTTTAAAAACGAACCCATTGTGAGAGGTAGAGGCGGAAAACCTCATCTTGTCGAAGAACTTTATCGTGAGGGTGGAACTGCTGTTTATGTGAATCGTCGCTTCCCAAATGGACTCACCGAAGGCGAGTACCAAGCTTATCGGCATCAGCATCCCAAAAGTAAAGAAACGTTCACCAGAACGTTGGCTAACCCAAAAGTTTATGCGCGCGGAAAGGTACGTCATCCTGATCACGCGACTATTAGGTTATCGGGTTGGCATCGCGTCGAACCGAACACTGAAAACGAAGCGCGTGGTTTTGAACACCTTAGATTTATTGATTGAGGAGTGCAAACTTAAACCTCAATGTGTAATACCTTGGAGGTTTGCCCTAGGGTGGTGAAAATAATTAACAATTAATGATTAATGATTAATGATTAATGATTAATGATTAATGATTTTAATGATTTTAATGAGATTTAAATGATTGTTTTTTTTAAATTTTTACTAAGCGGAATAAAAATGGGATCAAGTTTTAGAACCCGTTGGAACCTCCTTTTCACCACCCCAAGTTTGCCCTGATAAAATAAAAATGAGAGGATTAAGGACTTTACTTGCGTTAATCGTTCCAATCTTATTTAATCTCGCTGACATTTCCAGCGTTTACGCTAGTTATACCCATAGCGAGTTGCGAGAATGGGCACGGCAAGCTGCAATTCGTTACGGCGTTGATGTGAAATTAGTCTTTGCCATCATCCAACGGGAAAGCGGCTGGAACACAAGTGCGGTTTCCCCAGGTGCCGGCGCAATTGGGCTAATGCAAATTATGCCTAGCACGGGCCGAGGATTTTGTGGCCTGACTTGGGAACAGTTATTTGATCCGATAAAAAATATTAACTGCGGTGTACGCTATTTCAAGGCGCAGTTGGATCGTTTTGGCTCGGTAAAACAGGCACTATGTGCCTATAACGCCGGGCCTAACCGGGCCAAGAAGGGCCTAAAACGTTGTCTGAAGATTAGAGAAACAAGAATATATATTGCCAAGGTTCTCGAAATTTGGAATAAAGGCAAGCCATATCAAGAACGGCCTTATGCTTTTCCACAGTTTTTTCGGTCGGCAAAACCCGTCGCAGACAAATGGTTTAGAAATGGCTACTATAAAAATAATGAATGGTGGCGTTTGCTTTGTCAATCTATTGATTTTGTCTATGAAAAACAGGGCGGTAAAATACCAGCAAGAACTCAATCTCAGAAGAGAAGTTGGCGGAATATTTTAGCGGCGACTGTCAATGATATTTACCAAGATAATCGTGCTTTGTCTAAAACGAAAATAAAACGCAAAATAATCAAGGCTTGTCCCAAAGCTCATCGTGTGCCAAAGCCTGTGACTCCTGCCAACTATTTTTCTGCAAAAGGACTCGCGGATAACTGGTTTATAAATACTAATTATAAATCGCCATCCATTTGGTGGACACTGGTTTGTCGCGCCATTGATGTAGTTTATTATAGAGAAATAGGTATAATTGGTCAGTCGGCAATAACGCCATCTCAACAGAAAACTTGGCGTAAAATTCTAGGTGCGACTGTGGATGACATTTACGCAGATGATGTCAGACTCAAAGGAAATAATGCTTGGGCTAAATACCGAATCAAAAGCAGAATACTTCAAGGTTGTTCCAAAAGTCGAAGTTTTTGGTTGGAGTCCAAGATTTATCTTGGACATCACAGAGTACCACAGAGTAGCACAGAGCCTATTTTTCTGTTGATTGGAGTCCAAGATTTATCTTGGACATCATCGATATTTTCTTTTGATGTGAATGTGAGGTGCTAATTAATGAAAAAAGAAGTTTTAATTTCGTTATCAATTGGGACGTTTTTTTTATTCACTCTTTCGTCGTGCGGAAACCCTGAGGAACGGCCAAGTAAACCCCAGCCGAACGTACCTCAACAAGGTGAAAGTACCCCGGCGCAGCTCCCAGATTCAGTACTCCCCAATGAAAATGAGTCTTACAAACCACCCTCTGATGGAAGTGATGGCGCCTCTGAGCCTTCTGGTGAGACTCAAAGGAAGTATAGTCTTGACGAATTGGCACAGCAAGCGGCAAACCGTTACGATGTTGATGCTTCGCTCGTTTGTGCCATCATCGATCAGGAAAGCAAATGGGATCCAAATGCTGTCTCCCCAAAAGGCGCTGTTGGGCTAATGCAAATTATGCCGCAAACGGGTGAAGAAGCTTGTGGTTTGGCTGAAAACCAGTTATATGATCCGAAAAAAAATGTTGATTGCGGTGTACGCTATTTTAGTGAACTGCATGCGCGTTTTGGCTCGGTAAAACTGGCGCTGTGTGCGTACAACGCGGGGCCGCACCGAATCGTTAATGGGAAATGTCCTCGGTTTAGAGAAACGACGGGTTACGTGCGTAAAATCTTGGCCGCTTGGAAACCGGGTGAACAAAACTGTCCACAGAATGTGGCTTCACCAGCCATTGCTATTGGCTCAATGGGTAAGTCGAGTCAAGCCCATCTTTCTGCAAAAGGAGTGGCAGATTACCGGTTTGTAAAAGGTGGTTATAACTCACCAAAAATTTGGTGGAAATTTGTTTGTCAAGGCATTGACGTTGTGTATGACAGAGAGATATATAAAACACAGCCGTCGGCTTGTGGTAAACCTGCCAAAACTCAACGTCAAATAGGGACTTGGGTTAAAATTTTGAATGTCACTATCAATGATATTTACGGTGATGAAGTCAGACTGAAACAACGCAGTGCTATGTCTAAACGTAAAGTCAAGGCTAACATAATAAAAGCTTGTCCCAAACCGGCACTGCCGAGGACTTGCGCTGTGAATAGATAATTCCCTGTGTCCAAACTTTAGTTTGGCAGGAGTTTGGCAGGGTGAAAAGTGCAAAATTATTTAGGGTGTGTTGCACTTGTTCTATTGTTGTTTCAATCAAGGGCCATCAATTAATTCAAGTGAATCAATTTGATAACATGGCCCTCAAAAAAATCGCATCGGTTCGACAATTTGAGGTACTATTTTTTCTCTAGGTTCACCATTTTTGTGGTGTCTTGATTTCGGATTGTTACCCATTGTTTTTTGGAATGATAGCCCTTTTTATCGATCCAAATATCGTAACTACCTGGCTTGAGTTTGATACCATGAAAGTATTTTGGGCCATATCCTTGGTAGTGTTCCTGCTTAACATCACTACCCGGCGAGTATTTTAGCTCAAGGTACTTCATGATCCTTATCCGACTGTCAGAGGGTTCCGCTTCCACTGTTAGCGCGTATCTTTTGGGTAGTCTGCTTTTAAGTTGCTGAATTCGTTGATAAGATTCATCAATACGAGCGGTTGGTATTTTGCCTTCTTCTACCAATTGTTTAATAACGGCAACGGTACGCTTGATAATATCTTTCTCATATTTCAAGTTGTTTCCTATCACGATGAGGTCAATTCCCGCTTCAAGTGCGATTTGGATAGCGCGTTCAAAATCGTAGTTGTTGGTGATCGCTCCCATTTGCATGTCATCAGAAACGACAACACCGTCGTAGCGCAATTCTTGACGTAACTTGCCGGTGACAATTTTGTTTGAAAGCGTGGCAGGATGTTCAGAATCAAGACGCTTATTAAAAATATGGGCTGTCATAACGGCATCTGCCATACCTTCGTCGATGATGCGTTGGTACGGTTCTAGTTCAATTTCCTTCCAAGTGTTAGTTACATCAACCCATCCGGCATGTGAGTCACTAATCGAGCTACCATGCCCAGGAAAATGTTTGATGGCGCACAGTACACCATATCGACGATGGGCCTCAATAAATTTAAGCGCGTGCTGAGTCACAATATCGGGTTTAGCAGAAAAACTGCGCTTAAGTCCACCAATAACGGGGTTGTTAGGGTTAAGATTGAGATCAACCACGGGGGCAAAATTAAAATTAATACCAAGTCCGGCAAGCGTTTTGGCAATTTTTGACGCTTGTTTGTTAGTCAGAGCCAAATTATTTTGTTGGCCTAAATATTGAGCAGAGGCGGTAGTTGGAAAACCGAATTTCTTTTTCAGCCGCTGTATATTGCCACCTTCTTGATCAACGGCAATGAATAAGGGTATCTGTGAAACCACTTGCAATTGTTCAACAAGTGTTCTCACTTGTGTCGGCGATTTAATGTTACGCTTCCAGGATTTGCGAGTCATATCGTAATCAAAGAGGATTACACCGCCCAAGTGATATTTTTGTATATCCTTTCTAAGGTTTTGGACTGCTTTGTCTTTGATGGATAATCCACGAAATCCCACTATCAGCATTTGACCGATTTTTGCCTCCAAATCCACGCTTTGTGAATACGACTCTGTCGAAACGGGAGGGCGATAAACGGGTTCCGATAATTGTTCTTGAGTAGAAGGCTTCGTGACTTTATCATCACCAGTATTGTTTGGCTGATTTTTACAACCGGCAAACAAACTTATCAAAAGCAGCACAATAATGCCATGTTTTTTTACTATCGTATGCATATATAGCCTCCATAAAAAAAGTTATGAGCCAAATCTACCGTTTGTCCGTTTGTAGTAGGCGATTTATCGCCTAAACGAGTCGCTAAAGCGACTACTACAAACTCGGCTACTACAAACTCGACTACTACAAACCTGCAACCGAATCAAAAAAAAAGCCCCAATACGGATATTAGGGCTTTTTTTATATCGTTTGTAGTAGGCGATTTATCGCCTAACCGAGTCGCTAAAGCGACTACTACAAACCTGTCAACGTTGGTACTTGCGTAACACCGGCTTGAGCGTGATGTTTCAATCAGCGACATTGCTGAGGTACTGCCCAACTGTGTCAAAATCCTAATTAGGGATGCTGATGTTTCAATCAGCGACATTGCTGAGGTACTGCCCAACAATGGGCGCGGGCGGCGTACGGTTAGCTGGCGATTGTTTCAATCAGGGACATTGCTGAGGTACTGCCCAACATAGATAGGAAAATATGAAATAATTGAAGGTTTGTTTCAATCAGCGACATTGCTGAGGTACTGCCTAACCAACCAAGGATCGTCTACAGCTACGTTTGCTGTGTTTCAATCAGCGACATTGCTGAGGTAGTGCCCAACGGGAAACTCGGTACATTTTTTCTAGTGCATAAAATTAAATAATATCAATCACAAACCAAACTCATTTGAAATATTTAATTAACCGTACTTTTCGTCGCTGAAATCAACCTAAATATATGAAAAGAAACGACATTTTCTAAAACTGCCCGCAATCGAATTCTGCCACGACTGATTAGGTATCGTCTAAGTGATTGAATTCAAAGAACATTTTTTTTAATCACACCCTCAGTCATTCGAGGGTGCGTATTAAACCACACTCCAAAACAAAATGCAACTTTATTTAGCCGTTTGTAGTCGTTTGTAGTAGGCGATTTATCGCCTAACTCAGTCGCTAAAGCGACTACTACAAACTCAGTCGCTAAAGCGACTACTACAAACGCGATTACTACAAACGCGACTACTACAAACTTGTTGTAGTTACTGTAGAGAGTTAAGCAACCAAATAAGCCTTATTAGCAAGACTGTGCAAAATCTCTTGAATCTGTTGAGACAGATGATGGTGTAATTCTTCTGAGTCTATCTCTGTCAATGCTTTTTTGTCTTCGCCTTGATATAGAGTTAAGTCGCCATTCTCGATACTTTTTTGCAGAATCTCCAATAACGCGGCCCGATCATGCGTTCCTTCTAAGTGCTTTAACACTTTACGGGTGGCAAAGTCTAAAGAAAACACTTCGTAACGTAAATTCGTTACTTGTTTACCCTGTTCACTTTGCAACCGTGCGATGGGGCTGGCTATCGGCTGCTCGCTGAGGTTTAAGGTGAATTGCGGTGGATAAACTGATAATTCGACGATATTCTTTAAATAAAACGCCAACAGCATTGTCTTAACTTCATCTATTTCTTGGGGCGACAATCCCGTTTGGTAAATTTCATTTTCCTTCTTTTCTGCCCCCTGGCCCTCTGGCCCTTGCCCGTTGGCCCGTTGGCCCCTTTCCTGTTCTCCCGTCCCGTCCTTTTCCCGTTGTTCCTTGTCCCTTTCCCAATCTACCATCCTGAGTAGTTTATAAACTTGCAGGATCAAACTGTCAAACGATAAACTTTGAGGCCAAACTTCGCCTAAACATAAACAGACTGCTTTGAGTAGCGGTGATGTCACTGAGAGAACGGCTTCTCCGGCAAGATTGTTGAATTGTTCTAACATTTCATGCTTGACTTTTTCTGATATCTCCGCCGCCGTAGACTGATTTTGTGAGGCGGGCTTGAGAGGTGCGGCTATATAAAAATCGCTCAACTTGTCAGCCGCTAGGTTGCGATTAAGGGAAATCGGTTGATGACACAGTAGTGTTGCCCGGAATTGGGTATTGCGTAAAAAGTCAAAGTATTGTTCTTTTTCAATGAGGCTCATTCCAAGTTTGTCCGCCTCTTCGAGAAAGTTTTCGATTGACGCAAAAGTGGCCGTTGTGTCAGTGATATATTGCAAGCCATTTTGGTTGGCATGTTCAATAAATTCATAGAAAAAAACGGCCTCGTTGTTGTCTTCCAGATATTCATGAAAGAGGTAATTTTCATTGAGCTGAGTCACGCGGTGGAGTTCTTTTCTTAGCGATAAGCTATAAGAATCATATCTGGGTTTGATGGCGTCCACAAAAAAGTTGAGTAAGGCTTTTGCCTGTTCAAGTTTTTCTTTTGGATCAGTCAAGTGTCTTGTGCGATACAACATCATTTCTCGCAACGTTTGCTCAATATGCCAGCCGGGTAAAACATTGTAGCTGACATAAGCGACACCGTTGGGTTGTAAATGATGACGACAAATCTGTAAAATCTTGTCGCGCACCTTGGGGGGTACCCACGAGTAAACGCCATGCGCTACAATGTAGTCAAACTTTCCCAACTCGGCACCAATATCGAGGATATCCATTTGTTTAAGTGTGAGATTTTGTAGTCCGAGCTGGCGGATATTATTTTGTCCTTCTTGAATTTGTTGCGCCGACAATTCAATGCCGACAAATTCGCCGTTTGGGATGGCTTGCGCCATGGCGAGAATATTAATGCCGCTCGCGCAGCCTAATTCTAAAACTCGACAAGTTTCAACCGGCGGCGGTTGCATACCGAATAGGGTGGCGATTGTCGCCAAGTTGTTGGGTTGCGTTTGTTGATAAATATGTTTTATGTAAGGGATTTTATCGTAGATATTTGTTTTCATTGAAATTATATCAGTGTCAATAAGAGAGTTCCGAGGTTTTAAAAACCTCGGAGGTTTCTAAGCCGGTAAATCTATTTCTCCTCTTTCAAGATCATTATTTGAACGTAAGATTTAATCACGCCGGCTTCGTTGAAAGCAATGACGATATTTCCGTGCGGTTCGTAGCCTTCATTCATTTTTTCATTAACAGTCTTAACCAGTTGTTTGTCGTAATGTTCTACGACTACTATGTATTTTTCTTTGTCCATATTTTAAATTCATCGGGGTGGTTGTGAGTGAGTTGTCAAGTATCAATTGATTTTACTCGATGATCAAGTTTTTTCGTGCGCCCAAACGCCCAAGGATTGTTATAAAACAGGATTTCTTTTGTAAAGGAAATCGCAATGAACGAATTCGATAAAATTGAAGCTTAAAGCATGAAATCAAATCGCCATTAATTAGCTATTCCGTTGTCATTGCTGTATTGATAAAAAGTTAACTGACGTTATGCTTAGCGAATAAAATCCCTTATTATATACAATCCTTGTAGTAATTGAGTTATTTTAGCGTCGAGCGAACTTTTTGGTAATAATTCTAATAACGTGAGTTCGACTTTAAATATCAGTGAGTTATATCATTCGTCATTATATCAAATCGTTATTTATAATGACTTGATTTGTCAGTTAAAAACAAAACCGTTTTACCGGCTCGTTTCATTTTATGGCCCACAATTTTGTGGTTATTAACGTATTAATGTTAAGGGTTTTATTGTCCAAAAAAATAATGTTGGTTAATCAATTAATTATTGTTAAATCATTGATTGTTATGAAGTTAGTTATAATGACTTGATTATCAATCAGTTAAAAACAAAACCCATTAGTTGTACTGATTCGTTCCAGCATATGGCCCACAAATCTTGGGTTATTGACGTATAAAAAATAGGGTTTATTTATATTAACAAAGGTATTATAAATCAGTTAATTCTAGTCAAGTGATTGATATTAAATAGTTATTGAAAAGTCGAACTCACGTTTCTAGGCTTGCCTTGCTGGTGTAGTTTACACGGATATTGCGAATATGGAAATGCACCATGCGGTTTGAGTCAATGTTAATAATAATGGTAGGTGAGTAGTTAGTGCTCCAAAAAAGGCGATAAATCGCCTACTACAAACAACAATACAAACAGGGATTGACGATGGATACGTTGGATGTTGATAAGTATATTTTAGGTGAAACTGAGGAAGAGTTTCTTTGTGTTAGTGATGAGGATAATCAAAAGATTGCGGTGGCGATGATTCAGCAGGCTGAATTGGAATTGGATATCTTGAGCCGTGATTTTGATCCGGCTGTGTATGATAATCATGAGTGTTGTGAGGCGATTGAAGATTTGGCGTTACGCAGTCGCCATTCGCGTATTCGTATTTTACTCCATGAGACGAGAAAAGCGTCACAACGTAGTCATTTGGTAATCCATCTTGGCAGGCGTTTGGGTAGTTTGATGCAGTTTCGTAATGTTGCAGAAACTCATAAACATATCCCGGATACTTTTATGATTGTTGATGGGATTGGGATAATGCACCGCCCTCATACTGATACTTTAGCTGCCACGGTGAATTTTAAAGATAGGCCTAAAGTGAAAAAACTTTCTAAGTTGTTTGAGAAACTCTGGGAGGATGCCGAGCCTGATCCTAATACTCGTTATATGATATTGTAGGTTGTAGTACAACGATACTGGAGCCAGGGGCGGTGCCCCTGGCTTTATTAATGTCGCCCCGTTGGGGCTATTTTCATTAACAATTCACAATTCATAATTCACAATTCTAGGGGCGGTACCAGGGGCGGCGCCCCTGGCTTTATTAATGTCGCCCCGTTGGGGCTTATTAACGAATAGGAACAATTCGGGCTCATTCGTTTATCCCCGTCATTCGTTGTACTTGTTATTATTATGAAAATCAGCGGTTTTACTTTTATTCGTAACGGCACTTTGTTGGGTTATCCTTATATTGAGAGTTTGCGTTCTTTATTGCCATTGTGTGATGAAGTGGTGGTGGCAGTGGGGGCGGGGCAGGATGATACTTTGGCGCGTATTGCTGCTATTGGTGATCCTAAGTTGCGGGTGATTGAGACGATTTGGAATGAGTCTATGCAGGATCGGGGTTATGTTTATGCTCAACAGAAAATGATTGCTCAGTTTAATTGTAGTGGTGATTGGGCGTTTTATTTGGAGGGCGATGAGGTTTTGCATGAAGAGGATATTGCCAGCCTCCGAGCGACGTTGCAAAGATATGTTGATCATCCCAACGTTGAGGCTTTAGTCTTTGATTATTATCACTTTTATGGTTCGCCCACTACGTTGGCTATTAGCCCTGGCTGGTATCGCCGCGCTGTGCGTGTGATACGCAATAGTATTCGTAGTTATTCTCCAGACGGGCTGTTTTTTGTGGTGATGGATAAGAATAAACGGGGGCGTTATCCTTACGCAGCTTGTGCTGGGGTGCCGATTTATCATTATGGGCATGTGCGAGCCGTCGCTAATATGCAGGCGAAAATTCAGCAAGTGAGCCGGTATTGGGGACATGCACCGCCTCCGTTTGCGGGTTATGGTAATATTGATCCGCTCGCTTTGGGTAAGTTTAGTGGTAGCCATCCGGCGGTGATGAGAAATTGGTTGGCAGAGGCGGCGGAGCCGAGTTTGGTACTTAATCCTAATTACCAACTGACTCGACGTGAGCGCCGCCATCGTTGGATGATGCGTTTGGAGCGTTTGTTTGGGTGGGAGTTGAGTAAAAAACATTATCGGCTGAGGAACTAGAAGGAGAAAAACCTGACAGGTTTACACAGGTTCCACCTATGGTTATCCTTTCTTATAACGAATCCTTGTAGTTGCTTTATAACGAACCGGCCGATAGTTATTGCTTTTATCCTTTATTATAACGAATCCTTGTAGTTGCTTTATAACGAATCCTTGTAGTTGCTTTATAACGAATCCTTGTAGTTATTGTTTTATAACGAATCCCTGTAGTTATTTAGGTACTCAAAACTATGACAGCATTTTTTGACACCGCTCGACGCTCATTGGCGGTATTAATCGGTTTTTCTATTCCTATTTCTGTCGCATTAACTAATATTTTATGCCCTCTGGCACTATTACTGATGTTAGCAGAAGGCCAGTATAAACAAAAGTTTAGCACGTTGCGTCGTCATCCGATTGTCGCGGCAGCGGTGTTGCTTTTCGCTGTTATGGTATTGGGCTTTTTTTATACGCCAGTGTCTTTTTTGGAGGCGGGGCGTATTTTGGATAAGTATCGGGAGTTTTTATATATCCTTTTGTTTATTCTTATTTTTCGTGATAACACGACTCGTCAATGGGGCTTTTATGCGTTTCTCAGCGCGATGGGAGTGACGTTATTTTTGTCTTATTTGATGGCAATCACCGGTTGGCAAATCGGCAAAGGTACGCCTGAAAATCCGTTTATTTTTAAAAACTATATCACACAAGGCCTCCTCATGGCGTTGGCGGCCTATTTTGTGACGGTGCAAGCTTGGCATGAAAGTCGGTGGCGGTGGCTGCGTGGCATAGTGGTGGTGTTGGCGATTTATAATATTGTCTTTCTTAGCGAAGGGCGTACCGGTTATCTGGTGTTATTTTGTTTAATCTTTTTGTTTTCGTATCAAACTTATCGCTTTCGTGGTGTTATAGTCGGTAGTCTGTTGTTGGCGATTATCGGCGTTTTGGTTTATGAGTATTCTGACGCGCTGCGGCAACGGGTGGATAATGTTTCTGAGGGTGTGCAGGATTATCAACAAGGCGAAATCAAATCGTCGATAGGCATGCGTATTGAGTTTAATAAGAATAGTTTGGTATTGTTCGCCGAAAAACCTTTTTTTGGCTATGGAACGGGTAGTTTTTCATATCAATACAAAAAGTTAGCAGAAATTCAACGCATCCGCCCTACGACTAATCCGCATAATGAGTATTTAATGATGGCGGTGCAGTGGGGGTTGTTGGGTGTTGGCATATTTGTGTTTTTGCTTTATGTTATGTGGCGAGCGGCCGGCTATTTGGATACGCAAACGGCTATGATGGCAGAAGGATTAGTGCTAACAATAGCCGTTGGGTGTTTGGTTAATTCGTTGTGGCTGGATAGCACGGAAGGACATTTGTTTGCTTATTTAATAGGGATATTTTATGGGAAATTCCCGCTAAATCCTTTCTCAAGAAACACAGCCCTAAATCCCGTCTCAGGAAACACGGCCCTAAATTCCGTCTCAAGAGGGAATTTGCCAGATGCCCCTGTGGAGAGGGGCCAGGGGGGTGTTGACTCCCCTTTGGAAAAGGGCCAGGGGAGTGTTTGGGTAAGTTATTTTTCCGTCGTTCTTAAGAAGTTATTAGAGATGAAAAAAACATATCAAAAAGCCTTTTTTGCCGTTATTATTGTTATTATGTTGGCGCTGATAGCCTATCGTAGTTATTTAATACTACGCACCGATGGGCCGCATCGCATCAACCAGCAAGTTGCGTTAGTAATGAAGGTAGCGACGGCTATGATGAACACGCCCATTGTCGCCCACCGTGAGGGTAACGCGCCGACGGCTATTGCGTTTGATAGCAAGGGTTCTGTCTCATCTGTTGAGACTCAGTTTCAATCCGTCGTTAAAACCAGTTCAGGACTCAGTGGTAATCATCTTACTGTTCCACTCTCGGATAAAATCACGGTGTCTACCCTTATGAAAGTGGATCCGCGTCATGTCGGCAAAAAGGCTCGTTTTGTGGTAATGGTGTCCTACCAAGCGGCCGATGGTACGCCGGCGGTATTTTTTCAACGCAGTGGCGATGCTTGGGGAAATTTGGATATTGGTAAGTTGAAAGCCGCGCAAATTTATTCTCAGTTGCCCGAGCGTGTTGAAGTGCCGATTTATGAAGGCAATTCGTTGGGAGTGGCGGGTAAGGTGAGTATTTTTGTCGCTTATGTGCTTGATAATAACTCTTTGATTTTAAGTGTTGATCCGGTACGGTTGGTTTTTGTTGAATGATGAATGATGAATGATGAATGATGAATGAAGAATGGTGAATGATGAATGATGAATGATGAATGATGAATGATGAATGATGAATGATGAATGATGATTTCTCGCTTTGCTCGAAATGACAGCTCAGTTGGTGGCGGAGCCAAGTATAAATACAAAAAAGGGCGAACACGCCGGTTTAAGGGCAAACACGCCGGTTTGCCCCTACGAGTGATGTCGTTTACGCAACAGAAAAATGCTATATCCCTCGAAGGGATAGTATCGTTTCAAACGGTTTCAAACGGCGACGGATACTCTCCCTCAAAGGGATAGTATCCGTTTACTCCTACGAAGGATACTCCCGCTTTTAGTCATGCTATTCTATGCACATCACCTTTTAAACGAACTGGCGGCGGTGGTATGGAAATTTTCGTTATACTTAGCACCGGCACAAATTGCGCTTTTGTCCGGCAAGAGATTTGCTACGAAATCTGTAGCCCGTCCAATATCGATTTCTCAGATTTCTCAAGATTTCTCCTATCGTAGAAACGAAATGACAAAAAAGCTCAGTTTATGGCGATGCTCAGTATATGCCAATAACCGAACTGGACGCATGTCCTTTAAAATAATTGCCAATTCACTTGACCAATTACAGAAAATTTGTGACGCTGCTGAGCATCTTAAATAAGAATTGCATTTTAGAATTGAACCGTGTACGATAACGCGCTCTCAAACGAGGTGAGTTGATGAATTGAGATGACTCGCAGTGGGGTTTTTATAAGTTCGTTAAAATTCAGTAGGTTATAAAGGTAGGTCGGGCCTCTTTCAATGCCATTAAGTTAAGCTTCAGCCTCAGAATAAATTCTGAGGCTAAAAGCTTAAGTAGGCTAAAGCCTACTACTAATGTGCCCTTTAGGGTACGGAAGCGCAAAGCCTTAGAATTTATTTATTCTAAGGGTCTTCTTTCTTCCTGCTTGTCGGTAAAATTAACCGGTCTTATGGCAATGATGCCAATTGAAACACTTTTTCCCAACCTTGGAATTCAATGAAGTTAACCGGTCTTATGGCAATAATGCCAAATTTTACCCGTTTTATAGCAAAGTCGCTAATTTAAATACCTTTTTCTTGTTATCGAAGTCAACAAAGTTGGCCTGTTTTTTGGAAAAGTCGCCAAATAGTACGGATTATCTCGCTCAGTTCGGAACGAAGTTGAAATTCCCCCTTTGGAAAATGGGGGATTTATAATCCGTTGTGATTTTACCACTCGATGGCAAAGTAGCTAATTGAAACATCTCTTTTTGTCAAGCAAAAGTCTATGATATCGGTTAACCGATCAGGTAGCAAAGTCGTTAATTGAAACCACAATTTTTCAAAAAATTCACGCAGTTGATCGGTCTTATGGTAAAGTCGCCTGTTGAAACAGACAATATTGCCGAATGATATTTTGCCGAATGAGGCAGTTTTATTAATAGAATTGTTCCTAAATAACTCAAACAGGCGGGGGTTTTCCAAATGCCGTAAGCGCAGCTAACCTCGCGGTTTTTTTATAATTATCTAGTTGTTTTAATTGAATAAATTGTTAACATTGAATAATTCTACTGAATTAAAAAAGCCCCTCAGTCAATCTCAAGACTGAGGGGCTTTTTTTTTGTCTGGGGTAGGCTTGGACTCAATGCCATTAAGTTAAGCCTTAGAATAAATTCTAAGGCTTAAAGCTAAAGTACCCTAAAGGGCACTATTAGTAGTAGGCTTTAGCTGAACGATGCGAATACGGCTTGGACTGTATTAATCCGTTGTACTCAATCTCAATAACTACAAGGATTCGTTAATCGATGCGGATAAGAAAGGATTTCTCTAATCCAAGCCGGCTCTGAATTGGGCCGTTTTTAATTCGTTTATCCGCGTAATTAGTTGTACTCGCGTAATTAGTTGTACTCAATATTAATCCTAAGTACTCAATATTAATCCTAAGTACTCAATCTCAATAACTACAAGGATTCGTTAATCGATGCGGATAAGAAAGGATTTCTCTAATCCAAGTCGGCTCTGAATTGGGCCGTTTTTTAATTCGTTTATCCGCGTAATTAGTTGTACTCGCGTAATTAGTTGTACTCGCGTAATTAGTTGTACCCAATATTAATCCTAAGTACTCAATCTCAATAACTACAAGGATTCGTTATAAAAAAGGATAAGAAAGGATTTCTCTAATCCAAGCCGGCTCTGAATTGGGCCGTTTTTTAATTCGTTTATCCGCGTAATTAGTTGTACTCGCGTAATACAAACGGACAAACGGGCGATAAATCGCCTACTACAAACGGTTCCTGATAAAAAATAATATTGGAATACTTTTTGCAGGACTAAAGTTAATAATCAAAGCCAATAGTTAAAGCGATGATCTCGCTTCGCTCGGAAACGCCGTAACGAGCGAAGCGAGATAAACATCGTTCTTCGCTATGCGAGATAATGTAATACCAAAAGCCTAGTTTTCATTTTTCATTTTTCATTAATCTGTGGGGGTTAGCTCAATGCTTACAAGATCAGTTCCAATGTCAGCCGAAGAAATAGAAGCAGCACTTGCTAACAAAAGTCAAAAAATGACGATAAGGAGAGTGCTTCCAAAGTCTGTCATTGTCTCATTACATAAAGAAGCCTTTGTACAAACCGCGAATATTTCTGCTACTCATAAAGCAATACAAACATATACAACGACACCTGCGGTTCCAAGCAAACAAACGGAGTTGTTGAAAGTGCTTTTTAGTGTCAAGAGTTTGTCTGCGGAAGCCTTGGCAAACATAGCCAATCAAACGGGAGTGGCTGAGAACAATATTAAGGCATTAAGCACCCTGTTGCCGCAAAGCTTTAAAAAGCAAATGGAGTCCACAATGGAGAGGCTCATCAACTTTGGGCAAGCGACTTCACGGGAGTTACCGGCATTGTCTTTAGCCTATCTACAAAAGATGGTTGCTGAAGATATCCGAAACAGAGAAAAAAAACTCGTTCAGGAAGTCAAGGAAGTTTTTGAGGCGATACGTGATGGAAAAATTCTCCAAGTCGGTGTCATGCTGGATGTGATTACTTCAACGGGTTATCCATTTTGCCTTTTAAACAAGGTGCAATATAGCCTTTCCGAGCTAGACTACAGCAAATTTGTCGAGTGTTATGTGTTGCTCTATGCAAAAAAAGAGTTCGATAAAAACAATCAGTTATCAAACATCGCTGTTTGGTTACAATTGTTTCCTGTTAATACGAAAGACTTTGATAGAATGCCTGAAAGGGCTATCGTTTCTGAGGTGAAATTTGTTTCCTGTTAATACGAAAGACTTTGATAGAATGCCTGAAAGGGCTATCGTTTCTGAGGTGAAATATGTGAAATATCCTGATGGGTTTGTGTCGTTCCAGTTTGCGAATACTGCTGTTCAAGTTGATCTTTCAAGCTTACAACAAGATAGCCTGTTGCTTGATGCTAAACCAAAAGAGCAACTGATAAAAGAAATGAAGCAATTTGTCAGAACAATGACGGCACCTGGGAAAAAGAAAGCGGGCATTGCGCTTCACGTTACTTTTGCTCATCTGGCTGATAAACCTATTGAGATAAACGGTAAACATATCTGGGTGTAATTTTACCCATGTTTCACCTAGAGCTATTCTTATGCAACCCCTTAGCACTTACCAGTTTGTAATAGTCGTCATTTTTCAACACAGAGTGAGAATTGATGATTTCTCAATTTTTTCTATTATTTATAATTAATATTTTCGTCCAAACTAAAGTTTGGATTCCTATTTTATAAGAGAAAAAAATCCATGTTGTAGAATCGTTGCCGGAGAGGGTAAATGAAATATCCATTTAAAGTTACTATTTACGACCAAAAACACGCTTGGCAGCAAAAAGATGATGTGCAAATTGGTCACTATTTCGTTTTTGTCAAGCACCAAAAGGCCCCAAGCACCGGCCGATTAGTGCGGCTTTTGGCAAAAAAACCTCATATAAACGTGGTGTTACCGCTCGTTGATGAACCGGTGAAACTAAAAAGTCTCACTATTACGCCAGAAGCTCGTATCATTGAACCAGTCGGTTGTGTTGTCGCTGATCGTGATCTCTATCGCGCCGAACAAGATACGGTGCATCTGTTTATCGCCTTTCCCACGCCGCCCGATGAGTTGCGTTTGGTAATAGAGTGCAATGGCGCATTTTTCTCAGAGCGGGCGGTTAAACTCACTGATGGGGTTGGCATTGAAACGCTCTCAATGCTCTTGCCCGGCCGTTATTCCGCGCAGTTGTCACTCGCTGAGCATCGTCTCGGTACTGCCGTTTCTTTTACGGTGGCTGAATATACGCTCGCGCCTTTGTCTGCCCGACTTGTCAGCCATCAACTCAAACGGCAAGTAGAACAATTGTGGTTTGAACTGGCGGTGGAGAGTTATCAGCGGCCGTTTAGTGATGAATTGTTGGTGGCATTGGTGGAACAAGGAAAGGAAGTCGCGCAAATTGGGCTTCTGCCATTGGCACCCGGACGTTATGGTGGTGGTGTCAAAATAGCGGGTGATGGGCCGTTTCGTCTGCGGCTTATGGCCGCTAATGATGCCGAGCGCGTGGCCGAAGTGGCTATTCCCGGCAGTCGGAAGGTTGAGCGACAAGTCACTGTTATCAGTGAACTAGGCACAGAAAAACGCTTTTCAATGATGCCCGAAGCTCAGGCGTTGCCGCTACGAGGCGGTTATCTGACAGAGGGCGATTTTATTGCCACGCCGCTGACAGTTGAAGAAATCGTCACCGAGCAGCGTTTTCTTCGTGTCAACGCCAGCGTAGAATCGCTGGTTTTGGTTTGTTTAGATTTGCTCTCCGGTAGTTATAGTACACAGAAAGTGGGAGATGTCAGGGCTGGGAACACGGTGACAGTGATGAACGATAGCCCGATGAGTACCGTCTTTGTGGGTGGCTTCGTGAATGGCGAACCTTTTGAAGCTTACACCACTTTTGTGAGGCCTAATCCATTTCAGTTAGTCGTTGAGGCACCCAAAACCATTCGCCCACGTAGCGATTTAGTTGTGCGCTTAGCGTGCGAAGGCATCGCCGAAAAAACCATTCCGGTACTCTTGTGTGTCCGCGATGAACGACTGACGGCGACTGACAAGCCCGAAGTGAGTTTGGGAGCGGCAGCCAAGCGCGGTATTGAGGCCGCTACCAAGGATATCAATGAATGGTCATTCATCACTTGGGCCGACACTGATGTTAAAATTGAGCGGAGCTTAGATGACTATTTGAGTTTGGATGAACTAGACGCTGAGGAGAGTTTGAGTTTAGATGAGGACTTGAGTTTGGATGACGAGTTGTCCCTAGACAGTGGTGATGAATATGAGGCCGTTAGTGCAGAATTGAGTTTAGATGATGCAGACTTGTCCTTAGATTTAGAAGAGGAGAGCCCAGCAGAACAGCGTGTTCAGAAACCCGCGCCTCAAATAACACAAACACGCACTGAATTCCCAGAAGTCTTGTTTTACGATATTGTTCCAGTTTGCGCGGCTAAAGAGGTTGAGATTTCGTTAAGTGACTCCTTGGGCACTTTCACCATTGAAGCGTTTGCTATGCTTGATGGCGATTGGACACAAAATCGCACCTCTGTCGTTGTCGATAAACCGGTGCGCGTTGATTTAGAAGTGCCGCCCGCTGTTCATTTAGATGATAAAGTGGTTGGGCGCTTACGCGCCATCACTCGCTCGCGCAAAGCGCGTGTGACTCTTATGTGTGATGGCAAACCCGTTGCGCTACGCGACGGCAACCCAATTGATGCTCTCAGCATTGATACGCCCGTTGAGTTAGCGTTTTATGTAAAATCAGGCACTTACAGTGCAACAGTGGCCGACAGTTCAACCGGCGAGACGGATTCCATTGAAGTGGTTGTCGGTGAACCGGGCAAGTTTAAATCCTATGCCAAAGAATTGTGCCTGTTACAGCCAGGTAAATCCATCAGCCTAGAGACGGCCGATATCTTGAGTTTGCGAGTCCTTCCAAACTTCAACACGCCTTTTGATAGGTTGATGACAGCAACCGCTAATTATGCTCACCTCTGTTGCGAACAAACCGCGGCCAAAATCTTGGCCGCGACATTTATGTATTTGATGGCCCAAAATGACGGACAGCGTCGCGCCGCAGAACAAATTATTTTGGCGGGCATTGCCCGTGAACGCAAAATGATACGGCCAGGGCTGGGCTTTGCCATGTATCCTAACGACGATTACATCAGTGACTACTACAGTCCGCTGGCAGTGCGCTATCTGTGGAAATTGAATCAGTTAGATGAAATCCCTGAGATTTCTAGGCCTCTGCGTCAAGCGGTACGCGAAGGGCTATCGCTGGCCGATCAGGCCGCCGATGGGCATATGATGCAACGCATTCCTGATGGAATTATGACTATTGAAGAGGCTTACGCTATCGCAACCGCCGGAAAAGATGCCTACGTTGTCGCAACCGCCACAGAAGATGAGCAGGCAGTACGCCAATTTATTGAAAACCTGATAGAGTTTTCCGGCGCTGAGGCGATTTTGAAAAATCGCCAAGATGCGGTAGCTGATCGCACAGTGCTGGCTTACGCCGCCGCGAGTTTGATGACAATCGGTGATTTAAAGCACGGGATAACTCTGGCTAATCAAGTCACACGCCAATTTAATGAGCATGGTAGGCTTTATTCGACGGTGGATTCCGTTGCCGCTATCGTGTTAATGATTCAACTGAGGCTCTTAGGGTTTGTGATGGGCGAAACGCGCTTGCGCGTTAATGGTGAGGATATGACGGCCTCAGAAGCAGTGCAATTGACAGATCGCGTTGAATCCATTGAAGTGCTAGAGGGCCTTGCCGCGGTTGAAGTGACGCGCCTCCGTGAAGAGGATTGGAATCAGTTTGCAGATAATTTCCCAACCAAAATCGGTTTTAGGGACAAAAGTGGTGCCGAAGTCCAACGGTTTAGGGCAGGAGAACGTACCGAACTTGTCGTTTCGTTGCCAGAGGGCTACCAAACTGGCGATTTGGTTCATGTTGCACTACCAGCCTGTCTGTCTTGGATTCAAGGCGGTGGTAAAGTTAAACGTTTTACGCTTGACTTTGAAGGCAAGAATGAGTTGCGGATACCGTTAGTTGTTACCTCTGAGATTGAAGGCAAACAACATTTTGCCGTCTGTGTTCGCAATATGTTTAAAGAAGAACGAGCGACTAGCCCCGGGCTGTTGACAGTTCAGGAGTCCAAACGACGCAAAAGTTTTTAGTTTGGCAGAGTAGTGAGACGCGAGTCCTTGTTAGTATCAAACTGTAAGCGCGATAGGGGGCCATTACTTAATTTGAAAACCTTCAAAATGTTTTATGGCCCCCAAAAGCGATAGTCCAAATAACCCTAATATTTTGAGTGTTTTGACGAGTGTTTGGACGTGTTTTGACGAGTGTTTGGACGACGGCTTGGACGACTGCCTTATGTTTGGACAGTGATCAGGAGTCCAAACTTTAGTTTGGCAGAGTAGTGAGACGCGAGTCCTTGTTAGTATCAAACTGTAAGCGCAACTGGGGGCCATTACTTAATTTGAAAACCTTCAAAATGTTTTATGGCCCCCAAAATAGTCCAAATAACCCTAATATTTTGAGTGTTTTGACGAGTGTTTGGACGACGGCTTGGACGAGTGCCGTCCAAACTAAAGTTTGGACGATTGCCAAACTAAAGTTTGGACTCCTGCCTGACGTTTGGACTCTTGCCTGACGTTTGGACTCCTGATAACTGATAACTGATAACTGATAACTGATCACTGAGTTTTACAACGTTGTGGTAAGTATTTGTTATCGACACCGTTGGGATGGCCTGAACTACATTTCCAACGGCCGGTGTCTGGATCGTAAGTCATCCGGATGGTTTTTCCACCCGTTGGGGAATATTCTCCTGGCAGGGTTGCTTGGTAGTAGAACTTTTCCGGGTTTGAATCAATTTTGGCGACGTACTCATTCGTTGTCTCTTCTTTGAGAGAGACGGCAGTCGGCGGAAAATTTTTCGTCGAGAGGACATATTGTTCGGCCGGCGCTTGAAGTTCCTCTAAATAGTTAACGGCTCGTTTCACTTTGTAGTGGTTCAAATAATCGGTATGCTCAAAGGTTGCAATCTCTGAGATTGGAACAGTCGTACCTATTATCACTATGCTACCGCTTACAATAGCCAACAAGATAAAAAGTATGACAGCAGCGATGAGGGTTGTAGCGGCTGAGCGATGTGCAGAACCGCATGGCGTTGCCTCTATTACAATCGTGCCGGCAATCAAATCATGCAAGCAACATCGAGACTTTTGGAAAATCAGTAGGTTATCAAATAAAAAGACTGAGCCATGCCACCACAATTTAGAGCCTATATTGCTGAGTATTACGATGGGTAAAAATCGCAAAAAGATAATCCGTAATAATCCGGCCCGACTGCCATCGGTACGGACAATCTTAATGGATAGCAAACGTTTGCCAATGGTTTGTCCATTCTGGTATAGCAAGATACAGTTGATAACGGGAATAGCAAGCCATAAAATCACTGCAAAAAGGAACAGCAATGCCAGAAACATTACCACTTCCTTATCCCCACCGCTTTCAGCGGCTGCCACAACCAAGAAAGGTGCCATCAAAAGGAATAAAAAGGCTGGGGTGATCACAATGAGGCCATCTACCAAGTGGGCCACTAAACGTGTGTCGCGTCTTGCCAGTTCTTGGACATTTTCATTGGTGAGTCCGCTTGTCGGTGTCACTGGGGTTTGGTATGGCGAAAGTTGAGGGTTGTTCATGGTTCGGGGTTGTTCTACGGATTTCATGCCCGAATCATAAACTTTGCGCTTTTCAGGATCAGACAAAACCTGAGCGGCTTCCGTCATTTCGCCCAGCTTCGCTGGGATCGCTTCGGTAATTTCCGTCGTTGAGGCCGTTTGGTTGACACCTAGCACTTCATAAAAGTTGTTTGGCTTTCCAGCCGGTTGCTCAATTGGTTTTGGTTCAGCCTCAAAAACGTTGGGATTATCCGCGTTGGTAGAATTCTGGAATATTTCGTTGAATTCATCTTTTTTTGCTGGGACAAGTTCTTGAAATTCCAGCGGATTTGTGTTTGGGTTAATACCCGGTGTTTTCATTTGGATATATTCCTTGGATTTTACTAAGTGAGTAGTTTACTAAAAATTGTAAGTCTCTTGCAAACGCATTCGTTATTCAAGAGGGCTATCTACAAGGATTGTATATAAAAAAGGATTTTTTCGCTTAGGTAAGTGAATGAAGAAAGATTCGAGAAATTTATTCAATCAGCAATTGCTTTTGAGAATAAAAAGCCTTAAGTGATTTTATGCTCGTTTTTACAAGGATTGTATATAATAACGGATTTTTTTGCTATTCAATTAGCAAATGTTTTTGAGAATAAAAAGCCTTAAGTGATTTTATGCTCGTAAAATCCCTTATTATATACAATCCTTGTGCATTGTCAGACTAAAAACTTGATCATTGAGTGATAGGTGCTAAGATTTCTCCTATCGTCGGAATGACAAACGAAGAGTTCTCCATCGAAATGAAAAAATCCAAGATTTCTCCTCTCATCGAAATGGCAAAGGCGAAGATTTCTCCTCTCGTCGAAAATACAAAGGAGAATATTTCTCCTCTCGTCGAAAAGGCAAGGGCGAATATTTCTCCTATTGTCGAAAAGGCAAAAAAAGCCAAGATTTCTCCTCTCGTCGAAAAGGCAAAGGCGAAGATCGAAAAGACAAAAGAGAATATTTCTCCTCTTGTCGAAAAAACAAAGGCAAAGAGTTCTTCTCTCGTCGAAAAGGCAAAGGCGAAGATCGAAAAGACAAAAGAGAATATTTCTCCTCTTGTCGAAAAGGCAAAGGCGAAGAGTTCTCCTCTCGTCGAAAAGGCAAAGGCGAATATTTCTCCTATTGTCGAAAAGACAAAGGCAAAGAGTTCTTCTCTCGTCGAAAAGGCAAAACAAGCGAAGATTTCTCCTCTCGTCGAAAAGGCAAAGGCGAAGATTTCTTCTATTGTCGAAAATACCGCGAAGAGTTCTCCTCTCGTCGAAAAGGCAAAGGCGAAGAGTTCTTTTATCGTCGAAAAGGCAAAAAACGCCAATATTTCTCCTCTTGTCGAAAAGGCAAAGGCGAAGTTCGAAAAGACAAAAGAGAATATTCCTCCTCTTGTCGAAAAGACAAAGGCAAAGACTTCTTCTCTCGTCGAAATGACAAAGGCGAAGATTTCTTCTATTGTCGAAAATACCGCGAAGAATTCTCCTCTCACCGAAATGACAAAGGCGAAGATTTTTCCTCTCGTCGAAATGACAAAGGCGAAGATCGAAAAGACAAAACAAGCGAAGATTTCTCCTATTGTCGAAAAGGCAAAAAACGCGAAGATTTCTCCTCTCGTCGAAAAGGCAAAGGCGAAGATTTCTTCTCTCGTCGAAATGACAAAAAAAGCGAAGATTTCTTCGTCGAAATGACAAGCGAGATTTCTCCTATAGATTTTCAGATAATTATTTAGTCCCCTTTAGGGGACTTTCGCTTGGCTGCCTTCGATAATTATTTTTCTGAAAATCTATAAGCGAAGAAATCCCTCATCATATACAATCCCTGTAGTTATTATTCTAAGATTGTGATGCAACTCTCTATTATTATTATTACTAAAAACGCAGCAACCCATATCGAAGCGTGCCTTACTTCTGTGGCGTGGTGTGACGAAATCATTGTGGTGGATTGCGGCAGCACTGATAATACGGTTGCTCTTTGCCGCCCTTTCACCAATAAGGTTTATATTACCGATGATTGGCCGGGTTTTGGCCCTCAAAAAAATAGGGCTTTAGCAAAGGCGACGGGTAAATGGGTTTTATCTATTGATGCCGATGAGCGAATCACGCCAGCGTTGCAACAAGAAATTAAACAGGCCATCACTCAAACGAGTGTTACTGCGTTTCGGATTCCGCGCCAGTCTCGCTATTGTGGGCGGTGGATAAAACATAGTGGATGGACACCTGATTATGTGATACGTTTATTTAGGCGCGATTGTGGCCGTTTTAGCGATGATTTAGTCCATGAAAAAGTGCAAGTGCTGCAACGCGGCGGCGACATCGGCACTTTAAAGTCGCCGTTATTGCACTATTCTTTTAATTCGCTGGAAGAAGTCCTTGAAAAAGTAAATAGTTATTCTACCGCGAACGCTCAGATGGCTTATGCCAAAGGTAAGAAGTCTAGTTTAAAAAAAGCGATTTTTCATGGGCTGTGGGCATTTGTGCGGACTTATGTATTGAGGGCCGGGTTTTTGGATGGGCGCGTTGGTTTTATGCTGGCGGTGTCGAATGCTGAAGGTACTTATTATCGCTATCTTAAATTGATGTATTTACAGGAAAATATGCGAATTAAGAATGAAAAATGAACAAAGACTTTGCGAATTAATAATTAATCGTGAAAAATGAAGAATAAACAAAGATGTCAGTTCGACTTAGGAATCTCCAAAAACTAAATTATCGCAGTTGTAGGTGGGTAACGTGTTGCCCACCATTCCCCTAGTACAGTAAAGCGGAAGTTTCGATACCACCCCAACGCCAACGGCTAAAGCCGTTGTCTAAAAGCTAAAGTAGGCTAAAGCCTACTAACCAGTGCCCTTTAGGGTACTTGAGCGGCTGAGGTGGTATTTCCAATGCTCATTGATTTTTTAGGATTCAATTCAACCCTTAATTGGCATGAACATGATAAAAATCAGCGTGATAGTGACTACCTATAATCGGCCTGAGGCGTTGGCATTGGTGTTGTTGGCTTTGGCGGCGCAAGAAAATATCGCCTTGCCCGGAAATTCCCGCCAACTCCGTTTTGCCAAACGGAAGGAAGCGCCGGTGTTACCTTTTGAAGTCATTATTGCTGACGATGGTTCAACTTGTGCCACCGCTGAACTTGTTATTCAATTACAATCACAGTTGCCTTATCCGTTGCAACATCTTTGGCAACCAGATAAAGGCTTTCGCGCTGCAAAAGCGAGAAATCGCGCTATTGCAGCGGCCAGTGGTAACTACTTTATTTTCTTAGATGGTGACTGCATTCCTCAAACGGATTTTATTGTAAGACATAGTAGGCTTGCCGAAACAGGCTGGTTTGTCGCTGGGAATCGTGTTTTGTTGAGTGAAAAGTTTACTGCTCAGGTTATCAAAAAATCGCCCTTGGCTTTTCAAACGGGAGGAATGCCGGTTGTCCGGCCTTTTAGTAAAGGGGAGTTAGGGGATATTTCGAGGTTAGGGGGAATTTGGGCCTATTTACGCCGCGACATTAATCGTTTTTTACCGCTATTACGTTTGCCCGATAGCCCTCTCAGAAAACGCCATCGCCAAAAATGGCAAGGTGCCAAAACGTGCAATCTTGGGGCGTGGCGCGAAGATATTTTAAAAATAAATGGCTTTGATGAACGCTTTCAGGGGTGGGGACATGAAGATGCTGAGTTAGTGGTGCGCTTATTGCGTAGCGGAGTGGGCCGTAAAGAGGGCCGCTTTGCCGTGCCAGTGCTACATTTATGGCATCCCGAAGAGGATCGTAGCCAAGAACAGGAAAATCGCCAGCGTTTGGAGCAGATATTGAAATCGACGGCGACGGTGGCTCAACGAGGCCTTAAATCAATATCTCAGCAGGACTCAATCTTGAGTTCTGCTGACAAGTACAACGGATACGCTTTCCGAAACGGATAATTATTAAGTACAACGAATTACGGGGATAAACGAATTAAGAATCATGGCTCTAATTAATATTAGGTAACTCAAAAAAATTAACATACCAATAACAAAATTATAACTTACTTTTGCCAACCCCAAAGGGGGAATAGCCACAGGTGAAACCTGTGGTTTTAGATTAAAAACGATCCAACCCCAAAGGGGCTTCCAAATTGTGAATTGTTAATGAAAAGTGGTAAAGGCATCAGAGATGCAGAAACCCCGAAGGGGTTGAATGTGAATAGATATTAAAGACGAGCCAACCCCAAAGGGGCTGCTAATCGAATCGAAAATAAACGCCCGACTTGATTGGACGACACGTCGGCCGCTTTGGTGTCTTTTGACAAGGCTAATCGGCTCCTTAATAAACACCCGACTTGATTGGACAACACTTCAAAGCCTTGGTATCCTTTGATAAGGCTAATAGAATCGAAAATAAACGCTAAACGCCTGACTTGATTGGACGACACTTCAAAGCCTCAATACCATTAAGTTAAGCAACAAAACACCTACAAAAAGTCTCAATAATGAAGCGCGACAGAGGGCCATAACTTAATTTGAAAACATCCAAAGTTTCGAGCGGAGCGAGAAATCTTATGGCCCTCAAACTCGAGCGTCCAAAAACCTGCCAAAAAATAGGTCAATAACAGGGCCCGCGTCTCACGTATCGCACAAACTAAAGTTTGGACTCCTAGTCCTGCCAAACTAAAAACGACGCGTCGTTTGGACTCCTGCCAAACTAAAGTTTGGACGACTGCGCGTGAGGCGATTACAAGCTTACTACAAACGGGCCTTTTCCTTAACTTAACGGCATTGGGGCAAGGTGTTTTTTCTTGCCGGCCCCAAAATACTTAGAGGGTGGGCAACACGTTGGATGCGACAAAAAAACGTTTTTAGTCTCAGTCTGCATGTAGTCGAGGGAATATTTTTTTCCATAAACCGCCTTAGAAATAGAATTGATGCTTTAATCAAATTAGAACTGACGCACTCAGGCAACTAACCAATTGATTTGATTTAAATAACTAAACCGCTAACGGCCTCGGCCTTTTATAGGTAACTAACTGAATACTTGCCGAAATTTATTTTGTCAATGCGTAAGTCCTACAAATATTTAAGTGTTTAACCGGTTAAAATGAATTGAGTTAAAAATCAATCAGTTGCCAAAGCGTTGCTAAATAAACTTGGCCGCGTTTGGAGGGCCTCCCTGAGTGATATTTATTTAATTTTCAAAAGGTTATGTAGATAAGGTCGATGCCAAGCGAATTTTTTATAAAAATAGTGTGTTGCCTTTTTTTTTGCGGTATGGTTTAATACGCACCCTCAAATTGACTGAGCGAGTCAGTTAAAAAAAATGTATAGATTATTCAATAACTTATACATCAGTCACTCGTGGCTTATCAGTTTTGTTTGAAGGGTGGTTTTAGAATATTTCTTTTATTTTCAAACAGTTAGTGTTAATTCCATTACCAAACATACGATTATTTAAGTGTTTGGAATGAGTTTTGTATGTTCTTAAAAATGTTGAAGTTTTTCTGTGAAAATTGTTTTTTAGTTAAGGTTGATTAATATATTTATTATGTGGGCCAAAAACTAAATTGACTGGTATTCAGTTTGATAGTAGGTAGCCAACGACGGCAATTGAAACTGGGGATTGAGGCACTCTTTAGACATCTTAACCGTGTTTGATAGTAGGTAGCCAACGACGGCAATTGAAACTCGTGCGAGTTCTCAATATAATCAATAACTTAGGTTATTGAAATATTGAGATATTTCGTCTTCGGACGGAGATAACTGTAGAAGATGGTGTAATAAATATTACTTAGCAAAAGTTGGTTGAGCTACACTTTGTAGCAAAGCGAAAAGCGTCACCCGCGTGGTTTAATACGCGTAAAGACTGCGTGAGCAAGCAAGGGTGTGGCGCATTTTCCCTACCCCGAAGGGGTTAATTAATAATTATTTTCCCCGTAGGGTGTGAATAGCCCCAGGTGCAACCTCAATGCCACACAGTTTGCGGAATTAGAAAGAAATAACCCCCCCGCCTTTGGTAAAGCCGTCGTCTAATAGCTGAAGTGCCCTAAAGGGCACTGAAGACTCAATGCCATATCGTGTGCTTATGAAAAAATCTTGAATTTACCAGTCCCCTTTAGGGGACTTTAGCTTTGAGACAACGGCTTTACCAAAGGCTCTTTCTCGTTTATTTCTTAACTTAATGGCATTGAGGTGCAACCTGGGGAAAGGCCGAGGAGGGCACCAACCCCGTACACGTCTTTATTACGTTTCCTAACAACAGCGGCAAGAGCCGTTATGGGGAATCAAAGTTCAATTGTTGGCCCTCATATGCTCAAAGAATCTCGGCGAATAGAGGGTTAGCGCATAGTAATCAATTTGTTAATAAATTCTAACAAAAGCTAACAATCGATCCGGGTATATAGACAATATTGCCGTCCGATCAAGATTTTAAAACTTGACAAACTCTCATTTTTAAAATCTTATTTTAAACTAGAACAGTCATAGTTATAAAGCGGCCGGTATATGGTTCAGTATATAATGTTATACTG
>NBMI01000334.1 GCA_002085445.1 Candidatus Parabeggiatoa sp. nov. 2 | reverse complement strand
TTCCAAAACTCCTGCCGTTCGGTGCGACTTTTGCTTGTCATGTAATGGGAGGCAAAAAAACCTTGCTTAAAGAATTGCCTGCACGGTTGCGAGGGTATAGCCGCAGTAGAACTCACATTACTCGTGTCACGTCCAAAGCTAAAGCTTTGGACTCCAACAAAGCTTTGGACTCCAAGCTTTGAAAATTCGTTAATCCGCGTAATTCGTAGTACTTATCCGCGCAATGAGTTGTACTCAATTCGTTAATCCGCGTAATTCGTTGTACTGAATTCGTTAATCCGCGTAATGAGTTGTACTCAATAATTCGTTTATCCGCGTAATGAGTTGTACTACTCAATTCGTTTATCCGCGTAATGAGTTGTACTCAATAATTCGTTTATCCGCGTAATGAGTTGTACTACTCAATTCGTTTATCCGCGTAATGAGTTGTACTCAATAATTCGTTAATCCGCGTAATGAGTTGTACTACTCAATTCGTTTATCCGCGTAATTAGTTGTACTTATCCGCGTAATGAGTTGTACTCAATTCGTTTATCCGCGTAATTAGTTGTACTTATCCGCGTAATGAGTTGTACTCAATTCGTTTATCCGCGTAATTCGTTGTACTTATCCGCGTAATTCGTTGTACTCAATTCGTTAATCCGCGTAATTCGTTGTACTCCGCGTAATTCGTTGTACTCATTTTCCTTTGGCTAGAGCAAGTCATGCCATTCTTGAAGATATCCAAGTAGGACTATCACAGCCTTATAAAGTTCCTCTGCGTTGGGATAATGTCAAAGAAGCGCCCTTATGGGTAAAGGGTAAACTACCAGAAGCCAATCAAGATTGGGGAATGTACCAAGTTAAATTGCAACCCAATGAATTGGTGACGGTGTGGTTGGCTGAAGGGCAATGGCTACGAATCCATCACCCTGACGAAGCTTTTTCTGCGAATGCCCTACAAATCGCAGTATCTTCTGGCACCGGATTGTATGCTTATGTGCCCGTTTATCCGGCGGAAGAGGGCAAATCTCTGCTGCTGACGCCTGACTTGAGTACGCCTCGCTTAATCCGCATTACCCTTGCGCCGCAACAAGACGAGGCGGTGGCAATGGCTTTATTTATTTCGCGCTCTAAACTGGTTTTTAATGAGAGTGCGCCTCTGTCTCAAGAAGAAATTCCGCTACCGACAGACAGCGTGGCGTTACAATTTGGCAATCAAACCAATCCCAATCAGTCATTACCGATTAGTGATGAGCAATTACCGACCAATTATTGGCTTGTTGAGAAACAGTCGCCAGTCACTGTGAAAGTGCAAGGCCCCACTCAACTGAGCTTGGAAAGCCGTTTTATCTATCCGCCCACGGAAGTGGTTTTACAACAGGCCTATCGTGTGTCTATTCGGTTGGGTAACGAGATGACGCAGTTGTTGGAGTTTGAGACGAGTGTTGATAATCAAAAACTGATGACTCTTCAGGGTAAACCACTGGTGTTAGGGCGGTCAGAAATGACTTATTTTAAGGTACCAAAAGGTGAGCATCAGTTACAACTCAGCAGTAGTGCGAATTTATTTGTTCGCCTCATCTCGAAAGAGCGAGAAGAGCAGATTGAGTATCTTTTTCCTGAAGCCTTTCGGCCTTATCAATATGGGGCCAGCACGGTGAATAGAGGTATGCCACAACGGCTTGATTCGTTTACAGAAACGTTTTGGTATCTGGAGGCCGAGGCACCGGTGAATCTGAAGGCACACGGCCCAGCACAATTACGCTTGGAAAGCCGTTTTATTTATCCGCCCGCTGATTCTGTGTTAGAAGCCGTTTATCGCCTTTCTATTGGAATGGATGACAACAACACACAGGTGTTTGATTTTGAAAGCACTTCAGAGTACCAACAATCGCGTGTGATTAATGGACAATCGCTGGGGTTAGGCTTGCCAGAAGTGGCTTATTTCAGCTTACCGGCGGGAGAGCATGAGTTGCAACTCAGCAGTAGCGCCAATTTGTATGTCCGAGTTATGTCAATAACGCGGAAGCAGATCGTGCTTCCCGACTATCTGTTTTCTGAACTTAATCGGCCCCCGTTACCTGAAATAAAGGCCGTGGCCGAAAATCAGGTGCCAGAATGGCTTAATCGATCCAGTTGGCAATTGAGCGAGGATGAGATTCGGACGCTGTATCTGAGTCATATCGATACGCTGGAGGCCATTCGACATATTTCATTACGTTTAATACGGGATAATAGTCGTCGTGAAGGGGGGTTGTTGGGCGCGATGGCGATGCGTGAAGCCGCTAGGCGGCGGCCGTATGAAGCGAGAGTACGCAATCTTGCTAAGGGCTTGTTGGGACGACATAGCTTTTATCGTAATTTGGTGCCTTGGCAGAAACGACATAATGATTCGCAAGCCTTTCATCGGTTTATCGCTTATCAATTACGTGATCCAACCGCAGCAGCACAGCCACTTGTGGTAGCAAAGCAGCACCAAGATGCTTATTTAAAACGGGTGTCGGGCGCTTATTTTGCGCCGATTTCGCTGTCTACGACAAAGCCACAAGTTTATAAGTTGCCACGACGTACTGTGCCGAGCTTGTTGCGCGTCATTGTGAAGCAACAGACTCAACCACAAAGGCAAACCTTCTTCTTGCAATTTGACGAAGAGGCCCCAATACGTCTGCAACTGGAACCCTATGTGTTTGAAGTGCCTTCTCATTATTATCGCTTTGCTCAGGGTGAGGCGGGATTGAAGATGCTGGCGCTGGCATCGGGCACAGACGCGGATACCTTAGGGGGGCCATTTGCCAGTCGGTATACGCTAGGAAGCTTGATTGATGCGTCTACTTTTGTATTGCCTCTACCGCCTCAGGTGCGGCAAATTAAGGTGTGGCAAATTCCGTTAGCTCGGCCGTCTTCCTCAAGCGGGAGTCGTTCAGCCTCACCCCGGCCCTCAATGGACAAGGCGTTATCCTCTTTAACGGAGAAGGCGTTAACCGGAACAGAACCTTTGTATGTCGCGTTGCAGTATCGTGCCGCTAGACGACATTATCGCTTGGGCGAAACGGAGTATTTGGAAGCCGTGTCGCATTTTGCTTCGTCCGACGCATTATTTAGAGACTTTGTGACTGCCTTAACCAGCTATACGGGCAACTCAACGAAAAAAACGAAAAAGAATCCACCTAAGTCCTCTTTTTCAAAGGAAGGGGCAATGTCTGATGCACAACAGGATTTGTCTAATTATTGGTTGCCGTTCATTCGTTTTTTACACGCGCAGCGAAAACATTTTATTGCCACGGTTTATCGCCCTGCTAAGAACAAAAACGGCCTCTCACAAACGGGAAAAGGCCGAGGTGAGGGAAGTTTCTCTGTTAAGGAGGGCCAAGATGAGGAAAGTTTCTCTGTTAAAGGAAAGAGCCGGGGTAAGGGAAGCCGAGGCAAGGCTGAACTAAACCGCGTAGTGGCACAAGCACGAAAAGCGCAAGCTGATAAGCAATGGTTAGTTGCGTTGGAGAAATGGACAGACATTGCACAGCGCAGTCAGGGAACCTTACATCGTCAAGCCCAATTAGCACGACAAGAAGCCCTTGAGCAACTCGGCGATGTTTTTTTGGCAAAACGCCTACTGCAAGGACTTTTTTTAGATTCAACCGATCCACGCTTGTCCCAAAACGCGTTTGAGAAGTTATTGCACGATTACCAACAAAGGAATGAGAAAGCGGCTCAGTTGCCGCTGTTGGCGACAGCGGTGTTGCATAACCCAACCCCAGCCTTGTTCAAACGACTGACTCAGGCTTTGATAGAAAATGGCTATTATGATTATGCGTTTATGGTAGGCATGGCACTACCATCAGCGCAGCGCCCCAATGCGTTGATGATAGAACAAACCTATCGTTTAGGCTGGTGGCACAGTTTTGCCCAGTTGTTGCGATACTTACCTGATGATAAAAAAAGGCTATGGCTTGGCTATCGTGCCCAAGATAACGGCGATTATGCTGGTGCTGCCCAGTTTTGGCGAACGGCGGGGGCCGAAGGCTTCAAATTAGCCAACGCGTTGAAAAAAGGCCTCCAGGTTCGTGAACAACTACAAACCCCTGAGGATGCCGTTAATAATATACTTGAACTGCGAGAACAGGCGATTAAGCAGTGGGAACAGTGGCAAGCCGAACATCCTGGGCCTCGGCACTGGAAAACGGCCGATGATCTTGTCCATGATTATGCCAATGGTGAGTTAACGTATAGTATTGAAAGAGACCTTTATTTTTATTCATTTATTGGTACACCGCAACGCCCGGTTAAGCTACGCATTCCCGGCCCGTTGCGAATACGCTTATCTGTACGCACACTGCATCACAAAGATGAGGTTGAACCATTGGATAGTTGGGTAAAACTCAACGAAACCCCATTGGTTGAAGAAACGGACAGTTCTCCCAAACGACACGTCTTGCGGCTGAATAACATCTTGCCGAGCCGAGGACTGCGTATTGTGGGACAACCTGATAAGCGGTTAGGCCATCAAACCATTGGAGAATACGAATTTGGCCCCGGTTTGCATGAAGTGGAAATCTTCGCCGTGGATGACAGGGCTATTGCTGTCAAAGTGAAGGCCGAGAGGCCGCGTCTACCGTTAGCGGTGTTGCCGCCTTTAAATAGAACCACTTTCTCAGGTAACGGACAGTCTCGCGGCAAGTGATAGTCTCCGTTTTACCAGAGGGCCGAAGATGGAGAGTTTCGCGGCAAATGATAGTGTCCGTTTTACCAGAAGGCATAAGACGGAGAGTTTCGCGGCAAACGCTCGTATCCGTTCTACTAGAGGGCCGACGAGGGAGACTACTGCGGCAAACGAGAGTATTCGTTCTACAAGGTGTAGCCACCCCCGGCCCTTCTCCAGAGGGAAGTCATACCGAACTGGGCCCTAACATGGCCCCTTTTCAGAAAGGCGTTTTGGAAGAGAGGCACCTCTCCAAAGGAAAGTGGTTTCGTGGGGCACAAGTTGCGAAGTCTCTAGCGGCGGAGAATTATGCCGCGATTTTGGCGCTGCCCGTCAAAGAAGATGATGACAGTGAGATTATCAAACGGATGACTTTGTTGCTTTGGATTGCTGAACAAGCACCGCAACTAGCGCAACAGGCGGTTGTTGCTGGGGCAGTCTTATTTCATAAACATCCAAAAATTGCAAAATTGCGTCCGTTGTGGGCCGCTTTGCGTGCTAATAGTCATTGGAAAAGCTTGCCTTCTATAGACAGTAGTGCTGGGTTGCATTTTATTAAGCTACAAGGGTGGCAACCAGAAAGTCCAAGTCAACGCATTCGCAAAACGCTGTTGAAATCCGTTAGCCAAAATGAACAAATCATCACTGGGCATCGACAGCTGGGTTTATCTCTGTTTAATCTGGCGGAAACCACTCTTGAGTTACTATTGCGAATGGATGATGTGGCCTATTTTAGGCCGGTGCCAATGAATGTCGTTTATTGGTTGGATGAGCAACCGCATCAGCGACTGCAATTGACACCAGCGCAACCAAGTCAAAGACTGCGCTTAGTGGTGCCAAAAGGTGAACATGTTCTTTATGTTGCTATTGATAAACCAGTAGCAAATCAGTTTTTGCGGTTACAGATTAAGGACATTGGACGTAATAATACGCCCTTGATAATGGAATATGAGCGTAGTTATCATATTGCCACACAAAAAGAACCGGTGGTTGTCACGGTGCGCGGCCCCAATTGGGTACGCGTTGATGAATGGGATCAGGATTCTATTTATTCGCGTTTTCAAACAGTTAGCGAAGGCTGGCACACCCTGACTTTTAGGCCGCGTCAAGGGCAGGACTCCGCTTTATTCCGTGTACACGAACTCGCGCCGGTAACTGAGCAACAACCAGAGGTGCAATTTCGCTATTCTAGCGTGGATGGAGAAGTGCTGCCTGATCCCGTTGTGCATATCTATAAGTTGCCGCCTATTTCTAGCCTAGATGTTAAAGATGCTTTTCCGCTCGGCACGCAAAAAGATGGGATTTGGAGTTTCACTGGCTTAGCGCAAAGACGCAAAAATGTGGAAGAAGACGAAACGGGTTTCCAAGATTTTATTGAATTGCGAGCCACTCATCGCTATTTTGATAAAATGAAGAATCGCCATCATAGAACGGAATGGCTGACTCGTTTTAATGATCATTTTGATATCACCTTCGGCGCGAGAAAACGGCTTCGTTTCCGTTTCGAGGAACGTGATCTGACAGTACAATTGGCTGGCTCAGCTTATGTGCAACAAGTGTGGGGCGGTGGCACTGAGTGGCATGGCAGACTCAAAGGCACAGTCTTACGGCGGATGACGCTGGGTGAGAAAACGTTCCATGTTCCCAGTGTTAGCGCATTTGGACGACTACTCAGTTTGGACGACTCACCCGACGACTATGCGGCGCGATTAGATAATGATGTCTACAGCGACTATAAAGCGGATCACCGTTTTGGCGTAACAATCGCAGATAGGCTAACACATCGCCCTTGGTTAGATACGTTATGGGTGGGGAGACTGGCATTGACGAGCAATGAAAAGGTTTTTAAGCCAGACTACTTAAGTTTCAACGCAGCTTGGAAACAAATGCTAGGAAATGGACAAGTTGATGTGGGTTATCGCTTTACCCATTACTGGGCGGATGATGATCGGAACAGGAATTCTAACCGTCATTTATTGTCATTGAATGCGAGTTGGGACATTTGGCATCAAAATCAAACCCGTTGGGAATTGGGTGTCAAGCTTCAACAGGATTTCGACAATCGTGATTTATTAGGGATGCTCTATATTACTTGGCACGGTGGCAAAGGAAATCCCTATCGAAATTTTATGCCCGGTGAGATAGACTTTTTAAATCTGCGGAAACGGCGCGTACCACAAGACGAAAATAATGAGATTATGCGGATGTGGTAATATTAAATTAAGTTTTCCGGCATGTCTAAACCCAAACAATAACTACAAGGATTCTATAACTACAAGGATTGTATATAAAAAGCAAGGATTTTTTCGCTTAGATAAGAGAATGAACACAATATTATACAAGGATTGTATATAAGCAAGGATTTTTTCGCTTAGATAAGAGAATGAACACAATATATAGTAATATTATGCAGGTTTCTAAAATCCATTATTATATACAATCCTTGTAAATATGAGTTTCTAAAATCCCTTATTATATACAATCCTTGTAGTTAGTAAATCCCTTATTATATACAATCCTTGTAGTTAGTAAATCCCTTATTATATACAATCCTTGTAGTTATTACATGATGTTCATAAGGAAAAACGATGGTATCTATTGAAAAAGGCACCCTTTACGTCGTAGCCACTCCCATTGGCAATTTACAAGATTTCAGTCCACGCGCCCAATCCGTTTTGCGCCAAGTTAATCTCATTGCCGCTGAAGATACTCGCCATAGTCGCCATTTGTTAAATCATTTTAGTATCACGACACCGTTACAATCTTTACATGAACATAATGAGCGACAAATAGCCCACAACTTATTGCAACGTTTGCATAATGACGATAATATTGCCCTCATCAGCGATGCCGGCACACCTTTGATTAGTGATCCGGGGTATTATTTAATACAAACGGCCCTTGCTGAGCAAATCACGGTGGTGCCTATTCCCGGCCCTTCGGCCTTAATCAGTGCCTTATCGGTAGCCGGTTTTCCGGCCGACCGTTTTGTGTTTGAAGGATTTTTGCCAGCTAAAGCGGCCGCTCGGCGGCAACGTTTAGAGATTTTAGTAGAAGAATCAAGGACTTTAGTATTTTATGAGGCCCCGCACCGTCTGGTTGATTGTGTCAATGATATGGCGCAAATCTTTGGCGAAGCGCGTCAGGCCGTTTTAGTCGCGACAAAAAGGTGAATTTGTGTTAGTGGTGCAAGGCGCACCAAAGCCCGATAATAACGCGCTCAATCCCGAAGCTGAAAGAGTTTTTCAGTTATTACGCAAAGACTTATCGCTAAAGCTGGCCGCTAAGTTGGCCAGTGAAATTACCGGTGTGAGTAAAAATAGGTTGTATGCGCTTGGATTGGAAAAGTGATAACTACAAGGATTAGCTCCGCTGAACTTCGTTTCGTTAATCGATGCGGATTTAATCGAGCCGGTATTTAATCATTCATATACTGATATAGCGTTTCCCGATTGAGTGAAGTACAAAACAATAACATAACTCCTCAACCCTGAAAGGGTTGAATTTGAATAGCCCCAGGTGAAACCTGGGGGAATAAAAAAAAACTCCCACAACCCCGATAGGGGTTGAATGTAAATAGTACCTCACCAAATCGGGAAATGCTATAGTACAACGGATACGCGAAATAAACGGATTGTCTCTAGGCATTAATCCTTTTTTATAACGAATCCTTGTAGTTATTACTTGTAGTTATTACCGAAAACCAATCCTTGCTTATAACGAATCCCTGTAGTTATAGTGACAGTACAACGGATACGCGAAATAAACGGATTGTCTCTAGGCATTAATCCTTTTTTATAACGAATCCTTGTAGTTATTACTTGTAGTTATTACCGAGAACCAATCCTTTCTTATAACGAATCGGCCTGTAGTTACCGAAAACCAATCCTTGCTTATAACGAATCGGCCTGTAGTTACCGAAAACCAATCCTTTTTTATAACGAATCCCTGTAGTTATTACCTGTAATATAAACTCATCATGTCCATATATAACTTACCCGATCTCCGTGCCCAGATTGACCAATTAGACGTGGAAATTCAATCGCTTATCACCCAACGTGCCCGCTTAGCCCAACAAGTAGCACAAGCTAAAAATGCCGAAAAGGAACTCCTTCATTTTTATCGGCCAGAGCGCGAAGCGGAAGTCTTGCGAAACGTTATGATACGCAATCAAGGCCCCCTGTCCAATGACACCCTCACGCGGATGTTTCGAGAAATCATGTCGGCCTGTTTAGCCCTACAAAACCCGCTTAATATAGCATTTTTAGGCCCCGCCGGCACTTATTCACAAGCAGCTGTGTACAAACACTTTGGACATGCCGCGCAAAATATACCGCTGCAAACCATTGACGAAGTATTCCGTGAAGTAGAAGTTGGCACTGCTGACTACGGCGTAGTGCCAATAGAAAATTCCACCGAAGGCGGTGTCAACCAAACCTTAGATTGTTTTGTAAAAACACCATTGAAGATTTGCGGCGAGATTGACTTACCCATTCATCACCATCTGCTTTCAATGGTGAATCAATTAGAACAAGTTGAACGCATTTATGCCCACCCACAATCTTTCGCACAATGTCGTGGCTGGTTAGACAATCGGTTGCCCATCATAGAACGCATAGCTGTCAACAGCAATGCAGAGGCCGCTCGCCGTGCTGCTAAGGAAACCGGGGCTGCTGCCATTGCAGGAAAGGCCGCTGCTGAGATTTATCAATTACAAATAGTCGCCTCACGCATTGAAGACGATGTCAACAACACCACCCGTTTTGCCGTGTTAGGACAACAAAAGGTGCCCTTGGGAAACGATGATAAAATCACTTATAAAACCTCGTTACTATTATCCAACCCCAACAAACCGGGGGCCTTATACCACCTGCTTGAACCCTTTGCAAACAACGGCGTTAATATGACGCGCATTGAATCGCGCCCATCGCGGCAAGGCATTTGGGACTATATCTTTTTTGTGGATATTGAAGGCCATATCAAAGACACGCCCGTTGTAAAATCCCTGCAAGCGCTGGAAAAGCATACTTCCTTAATCAAACATCTCGGCTCCTACCCAGTTATCAATGATCAGTTGATCAATGATCAGTGAAAACGAGTGGTTTCTTTTAATTTTAAAGAAATCCGATTTTTCCAAAAAATCGGATTTCTCATAAGTTCTCTCCTATCGTCGGGACTCGAAATGACAAACAAGCTCAGTTTATGGCAGTGTTCAGTATAACTGATAATGTACTTTCACAAACAAGCTTTGGGCGCATTCCCAAAAAAAAGGGTCATTATCAATCAATCCTGAGTACAACGGATAAGCGAAATAAATCGTCATGGATAAGTTAATTATCCGCCCCCAGGCATGAAAGAATAGAAAAGCATCTTGGCATTTAATTCGTTCATTTCCAAATTCGTTGTACTATTCGTTCATTTGCAAATTCGTTGTACTATTCGTTAATTTGCAAATTCGTTGTACTATTCGTTCATTTGCAAATTCGTTGTACTATTCGTTAATTTATAAATTCGTTGTACTATTCGTTAATTTATAAATTCGTTGTACTATTCGTTTTCGTTGTACTATTCGTTAATTTGCAAATTCGTTGTACTATTCGTTAATTTGCAAATTCGTTGTACTATTCGTTAATTTGCAAATTCGTTGTACTATTCGTTAAATTCAAAATTCGTTGTACTATTCGTTAATTTGCAAATTCGTTGTACTATTCGTTAAATTCAAAATTCGTTGTACTACCGAGCGGTTTCTTTTGAGGGCCATGTTTTCAAATTCATTCAATTGATTTTATTGAAGGCCCTTGATTAAAAAACCTTGAGTAAGACAAGTAGGACACACCAACTGATAGACTGCAAACAGTTAGAACTTTTAAAGAAATCCGATTTTTCCAAAAAATCGGATTTCTCATGACTTTAAAGAAATCCGATTTTTCCAAAAAATTTCTCATGACTTTAAAGAAATCCGATTTTTCCAAAAAATCGGATTTCTCATGGATTTCTCATAAATGATAACTGATCACTGTTCACTAAAAAATATGAATATTTTCAAACTCGCAACCGATAGCGTACAAGGCATACAACCCTACCAACCGGGCAAACCCATAGAAGAACTGGAACGTGAATATGGGATAAAAAATGCCATTAAACTGGCCTCCAATGAAAACCCTCTCGGCCCCAGTCCGTTCGTACTTGAGGCCATGCAAGCCAGTTTAAAAAATATTGCCCGCTATCCCGACGGCAATGGCTTCGCGCTCAAAAAAGCCTTGGCTAAAAAACACGGCGTAGACATGGACATGATTACCTTGGGCAATGGCTCCGACAACCTACTCGAATTGGTTGCACGAACGTTTGTCACCCCGGCACACTCCGTCATTTTTTCCCAATATGCGTTTGCCGTCTATCCGATAGTCGCTCAAGCCATCGGTGCACGAGCCATTGTTACCCCGGCCAAAAACTGGGGGCACGATTTAACCGCCATGCAAGCCGCGATTCGTGACGACACTCGCCTGATATTTGTAGCAAATCCGAATAATCCCACCGGCACTTGGGTTGATAAACCCCATCTCAAAGCTTTTTTAGACGCAGTGCCTGAACATGTACTTATTGTCATGGATGAAGCCTATTTTGAATATGCGTCTGAAAATCCGGATTACCCCAATAGTTTAGAATGGACAACTGACTATCCCAACCTGATAGTCACTCGCACTTTTTCCAAAGCTTATGGGCTTGCTGGATTACGTGTGGGCTATTCCATTTCTCATCCTGATGTGGCTAATTTACTTAATCGGGTGCGCTCACCCTTTAATGTCAATCATCTAGCTATCGTCGCCGCCACGGCAGCCCTAGACGATAGCGAATATCTTAAAAAAAGCGTTGCCTTAAATCGCGCCGGGATGCAGCAACTCACTCAAGCTTTTAACAAAATGAAATTGGAATTCATTCCCTCGCTAGGAAACTTTGTCTCAGTGAATGTTGGCGACGGCGCAAACGTTTATGAATGGCTACTGCGCCAAGGTGTGATTACGCGCCCGCTTGGCGAGGGTTATGGAATGCCACAACATTTGCGAGTGTCGATTGGAACAGCGGCCGAAAATGCAGCGTTTATTGAAGCGCTGGGAATGCGAATGAAAAATGAAGAATGAAGAATGAAGAATGAAGAATGAAAAATGCCTTTAACTCGATGCTCAAGTTTTGGCTATCCGGCTATCCACCTAAGGCGAGACACCTGACGGGCGTTTGTCATTCCTTTGATGCGAGGAATCTTGGACTTGGGTAAGATTTCTCATATCAAAGAAATGACAAGGTGTCGCCGCGATGAAGGGTAGCCAATCTAGGAAAGCCTTATCCGTTTATTTCGCGTATCCGTTGTACTAATCTGTTTATTTCGCGTATCCGTTGTACTAATCTTGCCGGTGTTTATCTAAAGTTGCAAAATATCTGACAGATAATAAATCTAGGGGCTATCCACCTAAGGCGAGACAGCTGACGGGCGTTTGTCATTCCTTTGATGCGAGGAATCTTGGACTTGGGTAAGATTTCTCATATCAAAGAAATGACAAGGTGTCGCCGCGATGAAGGGTAGCCCAAGTTTTTTTAAAACCCAAACGCCCAAGGATTGTTATAAAAAAGGATTTCTTCGATAATTTATCGCAATGAAAAAATTCGCTAAAATTGAAGCTTTCCTTGGAAAATAAAATCAAAGGGAAGAAAGCTATTCAATCAGCAAATGCTTATTCAAAGAAAAATCGAGAGTGATTTGATGCTTAGCGATAAAATCCCTTATTATATACAATCCTTGTAGTTACTATTGTCAGACTAAAAACTTGATCATCGAGTATATAGATATTCAGATAATTATTTAGTCCCCTTAAGGGGACTTGAACTTTCAGACAAACGCAGTAATTCGCTACGCGAGATAACGAAGTTTGTAACAGTGTTAAGCATAGAATAGCAGCGGTTCTATGACTTCCAATCGCTTTTCGGCTAATTTGACATAATCTTGATTAAGTTCAATCCCTATATAATGACGACAATGCCGACTAGCCACCACACCGGTTGTGCCAGAACCAAAAAACGGATCTAAAACCAAACCATTTCTAGGACATCCCGCCAATATGCAAGGTTCAATTAATTTCTCAGGAAAAACCGCGAAATGGGCCTCTCGATATTTTGACAACGGAACGCCCCAGACAGTTCTTTTAGGAACGTGCATGAAATAACTTATTCAATTGTTAAAAAAGTCGGTTGTAAAAAACTTGGTTTATTTTAAGTATTCGTAGCCATCAGACCTTTGGAGCAATTGGCAGTATTTGTATGAAATACCGCCCACTTTTTCTTCGCCACTGCCAATATCAAAACTGCCCTTTGCTCTGACTACAACACGCCCAATATATGTGCCTATCTTTTTCCCTTTAGTCACGACTGCTTTAACAATATCGCCGGTTTGAAAGCCCTTGACCCGTTTCTGCTTTTTAGGACCGGTTCTCGGAAAGCCGTATTGATTCATGCGACATTTTTGCCTTGAACCACGTCCCTTGGCGGTAATAATTAAAGGCGTTATTGTTTTGGGAATAACAACATGACTGCCACTTTCACCGACACAAGCCGCATCAATCCAATGGTCTTTTGAGTAGCCTAGCTTGAGACGGTTAAATTTGGTTCGCCCACCACTTGAGAAAGTAATCGGTAAACCGAAACATTTTAGGATATTGCCAGTAGCGTAGCGGGTAGCATTGACAGCGGCTGCGTCTTTTAAGGATGCTTTCGCTTGCGCTTGAATCTTCTTTAAGCGTTTAGGTTTGCGCTTCAGAAACTCTTTAATGTCCTTATTGCCCTTATCGAAGTTACATGGACTACAAGCCAAAGTCAGGTTGGACACGCGGTTAGAACCCCCTTTGCTACTAGCTTGGATGTGCTCAATTTCAAGCGGTACGTTTTTGGCACCACAATAGGCACATTGACGGTCCCATTTTTCGAGCAAATACTCGCGCAGTTCGTACCCGACAAGCTCACCTTGTTGATATTCAATACCTGATATTTCAGGTTTTTGCATTTTCTGAGTATCAAACCTGACCGTTTCTATAGCTATTTGAGTGAGCGGTGCCAACCGTGACAATTTAAGCATCCAATTTTTGACGTTTAAGACTCGTGACCGTAATGACGGTGGGAGCCAACCTTTTGGCCGCCGTCGGTTTAAAAACCGTGCTGGCCGATAACGAGTCTTTCTATTTCGCCGTGAACGACGTATCGCCCGTCTTGAAACGAGATTGCTTTTTACCTGAAGCCCACGATGATTTAGATTGCCAGCCCAGATCACTTCTGATCCACGGTCAAAATGCCCAACCAAAGCGATCCCGGTTGTGCGGCTGCCCGGATCAAACTTGATCTCAATAGGCTGTAAATCGCCACATAAGCGGTGTGTCATAATGATTGTGAAAGGGTAGCGTCGGTAAACAGCAGCCTTTCCCTTTTTTAATAGCTTGCGTGCTCTTGCTGGGTGGCAAGGCATCAACGGTTGTTTGTTATGAGCCAAAACAAATACTCTATTCGAGGTTGAAGTTTTTCTCCGAAAAACTTCAACCTCGAATGCATAATTGTCACCTAACTCAGCTTGCGCTGGTAATAGTCTCCTAGCTAATGTTAGTAAGCGGTTTTAAATAGAAACGACACTGGCCTTTCCATCAGACCTGTTTAATCGTTTCCCGCAGGGTCTCTTCCTTGCGAAGCATCACAAGAGTGCCTATATTTTCGCCCCTAACGTAGTTCCGAAGAACTGAAGCGGGTAACTTTAAAATAACTTAGTTGACTAAGTTATTTATGGACAGTTACTACGATACAATCAATGAATTGTTCTGGAAAAGACTGTAGTATAGTAAAAGCATCTGAGCAAAATATCTTATTAATCAGTTGCTCTTTATCACTTATCATTTTCACTTGTCGTTCTTTATCGCTCATCATTTTCACTTTTCCGTTCGTGGTACACAAGATGTATGCCAATAATAACACATAACACAATATTGTACATAAAAAGAGTGCAACGAAACTTTAGTTTGGCAGAAGTCCAAACTTTAGTTTGGAGTCCAAACTTTAGTTTGGCAGTCAAGTACAACGGATTAGGGATATCATTTCTTGTTTGATGGCATAAACTAGTGCAGGATCGCTCCAATTTCGATACCACGCCAACGGCTAAAGCCGTTGTCTAAAAGCTCAAGTAGGCTAAAGCCTACTAACTCTCTTATGAGTACCCGTG